>JADWMH010000044.1 GCA_015767355.1 Gammaproteobacteria bacterium | reverse complement strand
TCCATATCCCAGTGCCGTGCTCCCCAGCTCTTCGCGTGCGCGGAGCTTGGTGACGATGGTTTGTGGCGAAGCATCCGGATCTTTTAGCAAAACTGCGATTTTGTCTATGAGTTCGTCTTTCTCGCTTGGAACGGCATCAAGTATGATGCCGTTTCCATTGAGTAGTGAGGGAGGAATGGTCATTAACGGTGACTCTGTAGTTTCTCTTTGTATTTCATTAACTGGCGGTCGAGTTTGTCAACGAGGCCGTCGATGGCGGCATACATATCTTCATCTTCAATATCTGCAAACATATCCTGTCCACTGACATGGAAATTGGCTTCAGCCATCTGGCGTTGTTTTTCAATGCTCAGAATGACGTTAACCCGGGTGACACTGTCAAAATGCCGCTCCAGCTTTTCAAATTTACTGTTTACGTAATTGCGCATGGAATCGGTGATGTCCAGGTGACGACCAGTTAGATTGACTTGCATGTTGTTGTCCTCTTGTTAGATCATGCGTTTGCGATCACTTGATGACGGTATGGCCATCGAATCGCGGTATTTTGCCACAGTACGACGGGCAATGGAGATACCCTGCTCTTTCAGCAGAGTGGTAATTCTATTGTCGCTCAACGGTTTGTCAGGCTCCTCTAAATGAATCATTTTTTTGATTCTGGCGCGAACAGCCGTTGATGAGTGATTTCCCGTGGTTTCATTTCCAACATGGCTGGAAAAGAAATATCTGAACTCAAAGATTCCAAGGGGTGTCAGCATATATTTGTTGGTTACAGCACGGGAAATTGTGGATTCGTGCAACTCGAGTTCATCTGCCAGTTCCCGCATCACCATTGGCCTCATTGCTTCCGCTCCTCTGTCAAGAAAGGCCTGCTGTCGAGTGACGATGCTTTGCGCCACTCTCAGAAGGGTTTCGCGGCGACTTTGCAGGCTTTTTAACAGCCAGCGGGCCTCCTGAAGATGATCACGCATTAACAGGTTGTCATGACTGCGGTCACCGCGTTTTATCATGCAGGCATAGCCGCTGTTGATGCGCAAAGCGGGAGCATTTTCGGTGTTGCTTCCGACAACCCAGCGGTCATTATGGCGAATGACTGTGACATCCGGAGCGATATAGTCATGGTTCTTTGTCGCGATGCTTTGTCCCGGGCGTGGATTGCACGAACGAATCAGCGTCAGAATCTTTTTGAGGGTATCCTTATCCAGCCCTGTACGCAAGCGCAGCATGAGCGTGTTGTTTTCAGCAAGGAGATCGAACCAGTTTTCGAGCAATGAGATGGCCTTGCCGCGCAGGGGGGTGTCTGCAGCTAATAGTTGGAGTTGAATGACCAGGGTCTCACGCAAGTCACGAGCGCCGACACCGTCTGGATCAAAGCCCTGAATTCTCTTCAGCACACTCTCGGCAAGTTGCGGAGTAACCAGCTCTGAGTTAAAACTCCCGGAGGTTTCATGGATATCTCCGATAAAAAAGCCGTCGTCGTTGATCTCCCCAATGAGGAGTTCAGCTATCTGCTGTTCGATGTCAGTGAAGGATGCAAGGCAGGTTTGCCACAGCAGATGATCGCACAGCCCTGTCTCTGCGGCGGCAGAGGATATATCCCACTCGGATTCCTGTGATGTATCGCGGCTGCGTGGCGGTGAAATGTCATAAATTGACGACCAGTCGGCATCGACGGGGAGATCATCGGGGATTTTATCGGCAGTTGTATTGAGTTCCAGGGTGGAGGGATCGATGCTTTCGTCAATACTCTCCGTTGCAGATGGCTGTTCGATTATTGCTTCATCGACAGATTCATCGACTTCGAGCATTAAATTCTCTTCAAGAGCCTGTTGAATCTCGGCATTTAGCTCCAGAGTAGAAAGTTGCAACAAGCGTATGGCCTGTTGCAGTTGCGGGGTCATGGTCAATTGATGACCAAGACGGATTTGAAGGCTTTGCTTCACTGTTATCGTTAGTTGCTTTATGTTTGCTGGTGAATATTATTTTAGCTGAAACAGCGAATATTGCTACTGACTTACCTCAACTCTTTGTAACTTCACAAAAAGTCCTGGCATTGAGAGCATGCGGCCCTTTGTAATTACATCTGGAAGTCATGTCCGAGGTAGACTTCACGAACATCCGGGTTATCCAGCAGCGTCTGTGGTTCTCCATGCGCCAGAACCTCACCTTCGTTGATGATGTAGGCGCGATCACAGATGCCGAGTGTTTCGCGTACATTGTGGTCAGTGATCAAAATTCCGATGCCTTCCGTAGAGAGTTCCCTGATGATATTCTGGATATCCGTGACGGAAATCGGGTCGATGCCGGCAAAGGGTTCATCAAGCAGGATGTAGGAGGGCTCCATTGTCAATGAGCGGGCAATCTCGAGACGACGCCTCTCTCCACCGGAGAGACTCATTGCCAGGTAGCTGTGCAGATCTGAGAGTCCAAACTGCTTCAGCAGGCTATCGCAGATATCCCTGCGCTGATGCTTTTCGAGTTCGGGACGCAACTCCAGGATCGCCAGCAGGTTGTCTTCAACACTCATACGGCGAAATACCGAAGGCTCCTGGGAGAGATATCCGATGCCAAGATTAGCGCGGCGATGAATGGGCATCTGCGTGATATCCCTGTCTCCCAGCATGACTCTGCCGCAATCGGCAGGCACCAGACCAACAATCATGTAGAAACTGGTGGTTTTGCCGGCGCCGTTGGGACCAAGCAGTCCCACAACCTCGCCGCGTGAGACATCGATGGTGACATCTTTGACGACAGTTCGCTTCTTGTATTGCTTGCACAGTTCAGTGGCGCTGAGTTTTCCCATGGGCTAGTGCTCCATCAACGTAATATTTTCGAATCCCAAATTATTATATTGATGGAGCACTACTGCTCCTCGAGCCTAATGGTCGTATGCACGCGCTCACGGGCATTTGCCTTTTTACCGGCAATCACAGTCATCTGTTTCAAATCAAAGATAATCCGGTCGTTGGTGACCATGCTGCCATCCTGCTCAATTCGGGCGCTGCCGGTCATGACCAGGTGCTCCTTTTTCATGTCATAGTCAATGTTCCGGGATTCCCCAGTGAGAGGTGGTTCCCTGCCACTGCTCTTTTTCGTATGTTTGATATGAATGGGTGCGCCGCTCATTTTGATACGCTCGCTGTTCATATCGTAATCTGCTGCAAGGGCATCTCCACTGGTGAGGTTCCCTTCCTGATCCTGATGCTGGAATTGAATCGGTTTCCCCTTGAGCTGCAGCAATCGTTGCTTTACATGGTATGTGACAACAGAGGCTTTTCCTTTGGTGATGCCATCGGCTTCTGTCTGCTGAAAGGTTACGGGATTGCCCGTCGCTGTGATCAGGCTGTTGTTCTCCTTGTCACGCGAGAGCTGCAGCTGATCACACAAGAGCGAGATCTCTCCCTGTGTCAGCTTGACGTTGCCGCTGTAGAGGATAGATGCAGTTGAATCATCATGCTCGACACTGTCGGCCGAGATATTGACCGGCAGATTCATCTCTGCTTCAAGCTGCGTTGAGGCAAACAACATGAGAGCGAAAAAGAGAGTGATGAGCTTATTCAATGACATGGGAGCCGCTCACATTTGAGAGGATACGAACCTGGACCGGTTTTTTCAGGTGCATGTCCACACCTGTTCCGGAGAGCAGGTGACCACCATTCAGGACTGTTGTTGGCGCCATGCTGTATGCCAGGCCGTTTTGATAATCAATCATCATGTCCCTGCTGATCGTCTCGATAGCAGCGGAAGTATCGCTCGCTTCCTGTTTGAGAAAGACGAAGCCGTAGAGCATCAGGAGCTTGTTTTCCTGATCTATCCAGCCGTGATTGGCCTGTGTATACCAGTTGGGGGCATCGGCAGGAGTCATCATCAGATTAATGTTGTCCAACTCAGTTGATCTTTCGATGTAATGGCGCAGTTCGTCGGCGATAATATGATAGAGGTGATGGCCGCTGGCATCTGTATGGGTCAGTTGCAGATTGCGTATGCGGATATCGGGATAATCCTGATGAATCGGATGCTCTGCAACTGATGATTTAGTCTGCCGGTCCAGACGAGTGACATAACTGCCGGTTGCCAGCATCACAGCTATCAGCACAATGAGACCCATCCAGCTCTTCATGAGAGAAATGTGGTCAGACTCGATTCAAAGGTCCCCTGGGCCTGCAAGATCATTTCACTGACATCACGAGCAGCGCCGCGCCCGCCTGTGGATGGGGTTTGCCAGTGTGCATGCTGCGTCACCAGCGGGTGTGCATCTTTCACCGCAATCGCGAGTCCAACCTGCCGCATGACGGGCAGGTCGATCAGGTCGTCGCCGACATAGGCGATTTGCGCATCGGTGAATCCCGTCTGCTGTTTTAACTCCTCATAAGCTGATATTTTATTCTTGCGTCCCTGATAGACAAACTTGACCCCGAGGGTTTGCATGCGGATCTTGACGACTTCGGAGCTGCGCGCAGTGATAATGGCAATTTGTACGCCGCTTTGCTGCAAAAGCGACATTCCCAGGCCGTCTTTGGAGTTAAAAGCCTTGTATTCCTGACCATCATCACCGATGAAGAGGCTGCCGTCTGTCAATACACCATCGACATCGAAGATGACCAGCCGGATCTGTGATGCTTTGTGTTCGATGTCCTGCATATTTTTCTCTTAAAAAATGAAATGAATAAATTATCCAGGTTGCTTGCAAGCGAACAGCTATTTAATAACTTTTAATTGAGGCCGTGAACTGTTTTTTGGCTTGGTTTCCGGGCCCGGTGTTTGCGGAGGGTCGCTCTCCGGCTGCTCTTCCTGAAACAGCATTCCCTGGCCATTTTCGCGGGCGTAGATTCCCAATACTGCATCCGGCGGCAGGCCGATGTCCAGTGATTTCCCGCCAAAGCGGGCGTTGAAGCAGATCCAGTCGTTGCCAAGGTCCAGCGCCTTGACTGCAGACGGACTGATATTCAGCACAATTTTTCCATTCTCGACATGCTGATGTGGAACAGTGACATGCTCACGCTCAGCATTCACTACCAGGTGCGGAGTAAAATCGTTGTCGACAATCCACTCGTAGAACGCACGGATCAGGTAGGGGCGTGTAGAAGTCACTTACGCAGTTCTTTCTCTTCTTCTGTGAGGCTTTTACCAAAACATGGACGTTCAAAAAGGCGTTTTGCATAACCAAGAACCTGCCCCGATCCTGCGCCCTTGAGTTCAATGCCAAGTGCAGGAAGCCGCCATAAAAGCGGTGCAATCGTAGCGTCAACCAATGTGAAATCATCACTCATGAACCATGGTTTTGCTGCCAGCACAGGTCCGGCCGACAGCAGAGACTCTTTGAGTTCCTTGCGCGCCCTGGCGGCCGGTTTGCCGCCTTTGACAATAATGTCGGCCAGCGTGTACCAATCCTTTTCGACACGCTGCAGATAGATGCGTGTCGTTGCGCGTGAGACAGGATCAATCGGCAGCAGGGGAGGGTGAGGATAGCGTTCATCAAGGTACTCCATGATAATGCGTGAATCATAGAGTGACAGATCTCTGTCTATCAGGGTTGGCAGCGTGCCATAGGGATTTACTTCGCTGACATCTTCGGGCAGATTGAGAGGATCGGCATCGAGAATGTCGACAGTGATGTTTTTCTCAGCAAGCACGATGCGTACACGATGGCTGTAGATGCACTCCGGGTCAGAGAACAGGGTCATGACGGTCCGCTTGTTGATCATGCTTGGCATGCTGATGTAATCCTCGAAAGCGCCGAAGTTGTATAGAGTCGGCGCAATTTAAAAAGGCGCACATTATAACATGCGCGCCTTTTATTAGGTGGGGTTTAGAGGGGTCATGTCATTAATTAATGGACGTCTTTCCAGTATTCCTTCTTCAACAGGTAGGCAAAGATGAAGAATACCAGCAGAAACAGCAGCACCTTGATGCCGAGAGAGTGGCGTTTCAGTTTGCTGGGATCACCCATGTAGGAGAGGAAATTTGTCAGATCCAGCGACATCTGATCATACTCTTCGGTTGACATTTTTCCTGGTTTGACCATTTCGAAGCCCTTGAAGACGTGGCTCTCGTGGCCGTTCTCGTCTTTATGCTCCTCGAAAACCGCTTTTTGCATGCCCTGGAGCTCCCACAGCACATGCGGCATGCCGACCTTGTCGAAAACGATGTTATTGACGCCGAATGGACGGCTCTCATCGATGTAGAAGCTGCGCAGGTAGGTGTAGATCCAGTCATCGCCGCGCAGGCGTGCTTCCAGGGTAAGATCCGGTGGCGGAGCGCCGAACCAGCCGGCCGCATCGTCCGGGTTCATGGCAGTGGTCATCAGGTCACCGGGCTTGGCATTCGACGGCATCAGATTCTGCTTGAGCAGATCTTCAGGGATACCGAACTCCTGCATGCGCTGCCAGCGCTCATACTTCATCGAGTGGCAGTTGAGGCAGTAGTTGACAAAATATTTGGCGCCGCGCTGCAGTGATGCCTGGTCAGTGATATCCACATCGGCATGATCAAGATGAACATTGCCGCCGCTTGCGAATGCGGAAGGGGATGCCAGCATAACAATTGCGATCAATAGCTTTTTCATTTTGTCACCCTCTCAGGAACCGGCTTGGTTTTGTCAGCTTTGCTGAACCACGGCATCAGGAAGAAGAATGCGAAGTAGAGTGTCGTCGCAATCTGTGCGAAGAGTGTGTACAGCTCTGTAGCAGGCTGTGTGCCGAGCCACCCAAGGATGACAAATACAATCACGAACATGGCGAGGAAACCCTTGTAGAGTCCGCCTTTGTAGCGGATGGACTTGACAGGACTGCGATCCAGCCATGGCAGCAGGAACAGCACCACAATGGCTGCGCCCATGGCGATGACGCCCCACACCTGCGTGCCTGCGAAACTGGGAACAGCGCGCAAGATTGCGTAAAAGGGAGTGAAGTACCAGACCGGGGCAATATGCACGGGTGTTTTCAATGGATTTGCAGGCTCGAAGTTCGGAGCCTCAAGGAAGTAGCCGCCGCCCTCCGGTGCAAAAAAGAGGATGCCGGCAAAGAACATCAGGAACACGATAACGCCGGCAATATCCTTTACCGAGTAGTAGGGGTGAAAGGGGATGCCGTCGGCAGGAGCTGTGTCGCTCCACCTGTTGCCTTTGGGGCCTTTTTTGATCTCGATGCCATCGGGGTTGTTGGAGCCAACCTTGTGCAGCGCCACGATGTGAACGAATACCAGTGCAGCAAGCACGAATGGCAGCAGGAAGTGGAGTGCGAAAAATCGGTTCAGGGTAACGTCGGAGATGACGAAATCACCACGAATCCAGATCGCCAGATCCTCACCTACGATCGGGATGGCCTGGAACAGGTTGACGATGACTGCAGCTCCCCACAGTGACATCTGTCCCCATGGAAGCAGGTAGCCCATGAAGGCGGTCGCCATCATCGCGACATAGATGATCATGCCGATGATCCACAGCAATTCACGCGGTTTGCGGTAGGAGCCATACATCAGGCCGCGGAACATATGCAGATAGATGACGAGGAAAAACGCTGAGGCGCCGGTCGAATGCATGTAGCGGATCAGCCAGCCCCAGTTGACGTCGCGCATGATGTACTCAACAGAGGCAAATGCGAGATCTGCATCCGGCTTGTACATCATTGCAAGCCATAGACCGGTCAGTATCTGGATGACCAGCACCAGCATCGCCAGTGAGCCAAAGAAATACCAGAAGTTAAAGTTTTTTGGAGCGTAGTATTGAGCCAGATGCTCGTTCCACACCTTGGTCATGGGGAAGCGATCATCGATCCAGCCGACCATGTTTTGCAATGCGCTCATGAGGCACCTCCGTCAACACCAATGAGAACAACCTTGTCAGAGAGATAGCTGTGAGGCGGGATGACGAGGTTTGTCGGCGCAGGAACGCCCGCATAGACGCGGCCCGCAAAGTCAAATTTGGAGCCGTGGCAGGGGCAGAAGAAACCACCGAGCCAGTCAGCGCCAAGATCGGCCGGCGCTACGTCGGGGCGATAGGTTGGAGAGCAGCCGAGATGGGTGCAGATACCGATGGCGATCAGATACTCAGGCTTGATCGAGCGAGTCGGGTTTTTGCAGCTGGCAGGCTGTTGCTCGACTTCCGAAGCCGGATCGGCGAGTATGCCGTCAAGCTTGGGCAGGTCTTCAAGATTCTGCTTTGTTCTGTATACCACCCAAACAGGTTTGCCGCGCCATTTGACACGCAGCAGTTGCCCCTCTTCAAGTTTGCTAATGTCGGCTTCAACGGGCGCGCCGGCCGCTTTGGCTCTTGCACTCGGTTGCCATGACATCACAAAAGGGACGGCGACAGCCCCTGCTCCAACAGCGCCGATGACGGCTGTTGAGAGAGTCAGAAAGCGGCGTTTTTTTAGATCAACCCCTTCGCTCATAGTGTTGTCTCCCACAAATTAAACCACATAATTGACTGGCAAAGCAGAGGCTTCGACAGAGGTGTTGGAATTTTGGTAAATCAGAATATTCTTGAAAATAACCGGTGGATTGTCTTATAAGTGTGTTGTCAGGTCAAGTTTAGATCACGCTAAGTTGATTAATATCAATCAAACACTGTCAGACCTGGAGGGTTATCTCGGCATACGGGGTGGCGGGTTTTCCCGCAACCATCTTTGATTCTCTGTGTCATATTCCCAGATTTGCTGGTCGGTGACGCGTTTTATCACCTGGCTGTCTTGATGAACATATTCGATCACAGCTGTTTGACGGGCTGTGTTCTCCCCTGTTTTGGCTGGATTGGAGACTACCTGGTAAGAGGTGACGGTGATGCCTCTGTATTTTGGCGCCTGTTCCGGATTGGCCAGCATGGCGCCCTGTTCGTGCGGACCCTGCCAGCGCAGAATCTTGCCATAGAGCTTCAGGGTCGATGCCAGCGACTCATCGCGCCTGCGCTCACTCATGCTCTGGCAGCCGCTCGTGAAAGCAAGAGAGAAGCCCAGAATAAAAATAAAATAGAGTTTCCAGCGTAACATAGTGTGTAATGTGTCAAAATTCGTCGCGCTTGCAAGCATAACAGATTCGGGAGGCTCTGATTAATTCGCGTTGCGCTTTCCCTGACCCCCATCCCATCGATTCATTCAGAGGTTGTTTAGTGAAGACAGAAATACAAAGCCCATCCATCGATTCGCATGTCAAGCTGGGGGAGGGTGAGGTGTATGTGTTGGGAACTGCACATGTCTCCCGCGCCAGTGCTGATGAAGTCCGTGAACTGCTGGATAGCGGCGAATTTGACGCTGTAGCCGTCGAACTCTGCAACAGCCGCTACCAGTCACTGGTCGATCCCGACGCCATGGCGCGTATGGATCTGTTCCAGGTCATCAAGAGTGGAAAGGCGGCAATGGTAACGGCGCAACTCGCTCTGAGCGCCTATCAGCAAAGGCTTGCCGAGCAGTTTGGCATCGAACCGGGAGCAGAGCAGCGAGAAGCGATCAGCATTGCCGAAAAGCATGATTTACCGGTGCTGCTGATCGATCGTGAAATTGGTATTACACTGCGCCGGGTGATGAATAATGTCAGCTGGTGGAAACGCTTCGGCCTTTTTGGCGGGCTTCTGGCTTCCGTCCTCTCTCGCGAAGAAGTGACAGAGGAGGATGTCGAGAGGCTCAAGGAGGGGGATATGCTGGAGACGACCTTCTCTGAATTTGCCGCCGAGCGCAAGGATCTGTTTGATCCATTGATTGCGGAGCGGGATCGCTATATGGCGGCCCGACTTATCCAGGAGGAGCAGCAGCACTCCTACAGGAACATTCTTGCAGTAGTTGGCGCGGGGCATCAGAAAGGGATCATCGAGACACTCGAAAATGGAGTCGCTGATCCGCAGCAGCTATTGACGACTCTGGAGCAGCTGCCGCAGAAAAAATCCTGGCTCAAGTTTCTGCCATGGCTGATTGTGGTGGTGATCCTGGGCGGATTTACGGCTGGTTTTATGCGCAGTCCTGAGTTGGGCTGGAATCTGGTTGCCGAGTGGGTTTTGATCAATGGCGCGCTGTCAGCCCTTGGGGCGTTATTGGCCGGGGGGCATATCCTGACGGTGTTGACTGCATTTGTTGCCGCACCGATTACCTCTCTGAACCCAACCGTCGGCGCAGGCATGGTGACAGCTGCGATCGAGACCCTGCTGCGCAAGCCGCGGGTAGGTGACTTTGAGCAGTTGCGCCATGACGTGACTCACTGGAGCGGCTGGTGGAAAAACCGTGTGTCACGCATCCTGCTGGTTTTTCTCTTCAGCACCATGGGGTCAGCAGCAGGAACCTACATTGCCGGTTTCCGGATTTTTGACAAGCTGGTGGGAAGTTAAGGAGGAGATTACTGACTCTTCGAAATCTATTTTTACCACGAAAGGCACGAAAATCACGAAAACTGAAAAATTAATTGTTCGTGTTTTTTCGTGCCTTTTGCGGTTAAGGGGTCTTACAACTCCACCTCGAAATCGAACTGGCTCAGAAACTGTGCGGTGATAAAGTCCATCGTTGAGATGTGGTTTTTGAACCAGGCTGGCCAGTCACTTTGTACGTACTGCTTCAGGGATTCAAGATTCTGCTGCTGATTCCATTGCTGCTGTACCTGGCGTATCTGCTGCAGCGCTGCATCATGTTCATTGGCATGCACCGGGTAAGCCGGAAACCTGTACTCCTGCATATACCTGTTTTCACGCTCAAAATGTTGTTCCGTATGTGTGACCCAGTGTTCCAGAAGTTCGCTGATCTTTCGATTGTCAGGGGAGTCGGTGTCAATCAACCCGCTTATCGATTGAACCAGTGTCAACTCTTCACAGTGGACAGTGTTCATGAAATCAAGTGCGACCTGGGGTATGGTGCTGCAATCAGGAGTTGTCATATTCTCTCTTTTCCGCATATGGTGAGTCAGTGGGCTATCATCCGCAATATCAGTTCGCCGGACAATGATGTAACTCAAGAGAGCCTGAAATGAATCCTGGTTTACTTTTCAGGAGTTGTCCATTAATAACTTCTCGGATAATGCGCAGCAATGTTGTTCGTATTCAAGGCGCAGCAGGGGGCGCATAGCAGCGTTATGTAACTCTTGCTGGAACGCAGAAGACGGACAACATGGCAAGCAGAATCGGGAAGTTATTTTTGGACAGCTACTTATGACTGATGGATTGCATTAAACCCGTAAACATGACCAGCGGGACAGTTATGGAAATGACTACTAATATCGTGGCGACGGAGATCATCAGTGCGTTAATCATGGTTTGCTCTTCCTGTAATAAATTCAAGGCCAGGTAGAAGTTCCCGCTTTGCGGATTATCTCCCCGGCTACTCAGTGTGCAATAAGATTAACATAGGTTAATATATAAGTATATAATAAATAACTAATATCAATTGCTGCACGGCGCTATTTCTCTCGTGTTTATGGGCGATTTCCGGTATTCACCAGCATTTGCGTGTGATGTGAGCAGCTTCAATTAGAAGCTCCTCTTCATGAAAGACTTGACCTTGATTCTTTTGTGGATAAAAATGCCTTCTGAAAAATTGAAATATATCAATTGGGTCTAGTGCTCCAATTCAAGAGACTGAAGGTATAGAAAAATGAAGAGAGGAGTAATTGCTGGATGTGCTGTGCTGTCCACAGTGCTGTTAGGGATTTACGGCGGAAACCTGCAAGCCAAAGCCGATGAAACAGCGATGGCGGAAGCCAAAG
>JADWMH010000003.1:7572-26216 GCA_015767355.1 Gammaproteobacteria bacterium | reverse complement strand
CTAGAGTTTGAGAAGCTAATCGAAAGTCATGATGTATTTCACAAATTGGCTGGAAGCTTAATAACTGCTTTGCAGTTGGGCAAAGAGGCTAAAGCTATAGAATTGCAGACTCAGTTCATCGAGATGTCTCAAAAAGTTATCAACTATATACAAATTCTTCAAGAAAATAGCGGTGAGTACAATGATGAAGATAATTCAGATAATACATGAGCCTATACAGGTCACGGCTTAGTAAGGGTGCAAAACATCCATAGAGCTAACGAGAGTATCCAAATGGACTCAAAGGTGAAATATATGAAGCATATTCACAGTTATTACTCACCGAATGATTTGTATAATAAAATAATTGAAGGACTTAATGAAATTGGCAAGGATTTGTCTAAGATTACACTTGATGATCTTCAGCCAGTGGATGAATTTCATATCCGTGGTGATGTCGCAACAAAAGAACTGATTACACTCTCCAATTTCACACCTGATATGCATATCATTGATGTTGGCTGCGGCGTGGGCGGTTCAACGCGTCGCTTATCACATGAAACGGGGTGTTGTGTAACAGGTATTGATTTAAGCGATGAATACATTGATGCCGCAGAAAGATTGACGCAATTACTCAACTTACAGAAACGTGTAAAGTTCCACGCTGCAAGTGCGCTTGCTTTGCCGTTTGATGACGATTCATTTGACGGTGCTTGGTCTATCCAGATGAACATGAATGTCGAGGATAAGCTGGGGTGGCTAAAGGAAGTGTACCGTGTACTCAAACCCGGCGGACGTGCCGTTTTGTATGAGGTGTGTGGTAATAAAAACACACCGGTTTATTTTCCGGTGCCTTGGGCACAGGACAGTTCTATGAGTTTTCTGGTGCCACCGGAACAATTCCGCGATGTCATAACATCTGCAGGCTTTAATATTGAAGTCTGGAATGACAAGACTGCTCTCGCACAGAAGGCCTTTTCAAATATGACAAAACCCATGGGTGAGCCAAATCTTCCGGAACTGGGTGTGCATTTACTGGTTGGAAATGACATCCTGACCAAGGCTTATAATCTGCATCGCAACCTTGATGATGAACGCGTTAGTTTAATCGAGACTATTGCAGTAAAACCTATTAATTAATGCAAGACTGTAACAAATAATAATGAACAAATGCAGCTCCTACAAAGCCAATTAACGTGGACAATTTGCTACGCTACGCTCCGCAAATTTCCGGTTATTGGCGACGTTATATGCTTTAGTAACTAATTTGAAATGATACATACATTTGCTATAAGCAACTATAGATCTTTACTTGGTTTAGTAATTCCACTCGGGAATTTAAATGTAATTACTGGAGCAAATGCAAGTGGTAAATCGAACCTATATAGAGCATTAAGATTACTCTCAGAAACTGCCCAGGGTGGGGTAATAAATTCACTAGCTAAAGAAGGTGGGCTTGACTCAACATTTTGGGCAGGACCAGAGAAAATATCTGAAAGGATGCGTAAGGGTGAAGTTCCGGTGCAAGGTGGTCCGAGACAAAACGCTACCAGATTACGTTTAGGGTTTTCTGGCGATGATTTTGGTTATTCCATTTCCTTGGGTCTTCCTGCGCCTTCGAGGTCTGTTTTTTCCCTCGATCCCGAAATAAAAAGGGAATGTATTTGGGCCGGAAATGCATATCGTCCAGCGCGTTTGTTAGTTGATCGAATAGGGGCAGTAATAAAAGTTCGTTCAAATCAACAGTGGGATGTTATTGCACAACATGGCAATAGTTTTGAGAGTATATTTAGTCAAGCTGCTGATCCTGCAAAAACTCCAGAAATAGTAACACTGAGAGAAGAAATTCGAGGCTGGAGATTCTATGACCACTTTAGAAGTGACTCTGAAGCACCTGCAAGATTACCTCAATTAGGTACTCGCACTCCTGTACTTAATCATGATGGAAGAGACTTGGCGGCGGCACTGCAAACAATAATAGAAATTGGGGATGAGGAAGCACTTCATGAAGCTATTACTGATGCATTTCCAGGAACGAAACTGGCCATTTCTGTACAACAAGATGGTCGTTTTACAGTTGAGTTACATCAAGAAGGTCTTTTAAGGCCATTGTCTGGGTCAGAATTATCAGATGGCACATTACGCTATTTATTATGGGTTGCAGCCCTTCTCACACCGAGGGCACCTCCCTTGATGGTTCTGAATGAGCCTGAAACAAGTCTGCACCCTGATTTACTTCCAGCACTAGCTAGATTAATAACCCGAGCGGCAGAGACAACGCAAGTATGGGTTGTCTCTCATGCTAGTAGGTTTATTGCGGCATTAGAGAATTCAGAAGAATGTAACTCACTAAGGCTGGATAAAATCCTTGGTCAAACAGAAGTTGTTGATCAAGGTATGTTAGATGAGCCAATATGGCATTGGCCTGATAAAAGCAAATGAAAATACATGTGTATAAAGCAGCATATAATGGTATTAACTGAAAAATGAGAAGCTCGGTTTTTCAAATGACCTTCATCGGTTATCTAAACTTATCACTGCGTATCACCTTGGCCGGTAATATCACACGTTTTCAGTTATAACGGGCATTAGCAATGATTCACCAATGACTGCAAAGGAGCAACTACAGCCAATTTCTGAAACATCGGCCTGAGCAGGTTTTGAAAGGGTGCTGCGAACGGCCGGAGAATGCTCTTTCAGGTCGAATATTCCGCGGCTATTTTCAGCCGGAAATGACAAAAATTCACCCTATCCCTACCCGCACTTGCTCTCCCCGCAACTCAGGCATGTCATACATCCATCCATCATGACTACCGCCTTAGTATGACACTTGGCGCACAGGGTTGCGCCAGCTGGGAAATCACTCGCTCCCCCCTCCTCCTTCGCGGTTGAGTGCTGTTGGGTCGCCTCATACTCAGCTTTTTTCTGCTCGATCAGCTTCTTCTGCTCTTTATCGAGCCGTGGTTCGCCAATCATACCGATCATTTTCAGATGCGATTCAATGGCGTCTCCAATCTCTGCGACCAGCGATGGCATAAACTTGCCGCCCTTCTTGAAATAGCCGCCTTTGGGGTCGAATACGCTGTGCATCTCTTCGACCAGGAAGGTGACATCACCGCCCTTGCGAAATACTGCTGACATAATGCGTGTCAGCGCCAGTATCCACTGGAAATGATCCATGTTTTTGGAATTGATGAAGACTTCGAAGGGACGGCGTTTCTCATGCGGCGTATCCGGGTTGAGGACGATATCGTTGATGGTGACGTAGAGCGCATGGTCCGACAGAGGAGTCTTAATTTTGTAGGTGCTGCCTAGCAGCATTTCGGGACGCTGCAGTTTTTCGTGCATGCGCACGATCTCTGCCTTCTCATGGGGTTCAGCGGTCTTTGAGGTTTTCTCTGGCTCATCCTCATCAACATGGACGCCTGAAGATTGATGCTCTTCTGCTACGGTCTCACAGGCTACGATCTTTTGGTCGATTTTCATTGGCATTTGGTTATCCTCGAAAGCTGCTGCGGTGCAATCTGCGGAGCTTATTGCACCCTACGTTTCTGTTGTAAGATGCGCTTCGTTCCTCAGCAGCATCCTATGTAATGCGGATGTTTCACAGGCGCCCATAGTAGCCCTCCTTGAGGGCGTCGTAAAGATTCGCGGCGGTGTGAACTTCGCCGTCGTAGTCGACCTCCTCATTGCCTTTGAACTCGACGTTTTCACCGTTTTCCAGGGTGAAACGATAGCTAGTGTTGGCGAGATCCTGCTCCTTGACCAGCACACCCTGGAAGGCCTGCGGGTTGAAGCGGAAGGTGGTGCACCCCTTGAGCCCCTTCTCGTAGGCATACATATAGATATCCTCGAATGTCTCGAATGGATAGTCCGAGGGAACGTTGGCAGTCTTGGAGATCGAGGAGTCGATCCACTTCTGCGCAGCCGCCTGGACATCGACATGCTGCGTGGGCGTGACATCATCGGCAGTAATGAAATAGCCAGGCAGCTGGTGCTTGCCATCGCTGGCGGAAGGGTCTGCATCGGCATCGACAAGCTCGCGGTAGGCCAGCAGTTCGTAAGAGAGCACATCGACCTTCTGCTTGCATTTTCTACCTTCTCGAATGATGTTGCGGCTGTAGCTGTGCGCAAATGATGGTTCGATGCCATTGCTTGCATTGTTTCCCAGCGAGAGACTGATGGTGCCCGTGGGAGCGATGGAGCTGTGATGGGTATAACGACAGCCATGTTTACATATCGCATCCGAAATCTCTGACGGGAACTGCTGCATGTAGCGGCTGTATTTCGCCATCAGTATTGAAGCACTGATTTTGTCTCCAGGCTTGACGCCATCGTTCACCATTTCGGGACGCGCGGCAAGCATCTCGGCTGTCACCACGAAGCTCTCCGTCAGCAGCGGCGCAGGCCCCTTCTCTTTCGCCAGTTCGATACCGGTGAGCCACCCCTGCTCCGCCATCTCCCTCGCAACACGCTCGGTGAATTGCAGTGAATCAGGACTGCCGTATTTCATCTTCAGCATGGTGCATGCTGAGCCAAGACCCAGAAAGCCCATGCCATGGCGGCGTTTTCGCATGATCTCGTCACGCTGCTGCTGCAGCGGCAGGCCGTTGATCTCGACGACGTTATCCAGCATGCGTGAGAAAATCGCCACCACCTCGCGGAAACGCGGCCAGTCAAATGCTGCCTCGCTGGTAAATGGATGCTCGATAAAAGTTGTCAGGTTGATCGAGCCCAGCAGGCAGGCCCCGAATGGCGGTAATGGCTGCTCTCCGCATGGGTTGGTGGCGCGAATTTCCTCGCAAAACCAGTTGTTGTTCATCTCATTGACCTTGTCGATGAGAATAAAACCGGGTTCCGCATAGTCATAGGTGGATGCCATGATCTGATTCCACAGCCGTCTGGCGGGGATGGTTTCATAGACGCGGCAGGCAATCTCCCCCTTGTCATTGGCGATGTAACCCTCCCTGAGGGGCCAGTGACGCCAGATAATACTGTACTCATCTGACTCAACCTCATGCTCCGTGGCGGGGAACAGTAGCTTCCATTGCTGATCATCTTTCACCGCCTGCATGAACTCGTCGGTAATCAGGCAGGAGAGGTTGAACTGCCGCAGGCGGCCGTCTTCACGTTTTACCCTGATGAAATCCATGATGTCCGGATGCGAGATATCAAATGTCGCCATCTGTGCACCGCGTCTTCCGCCGGCGGAAGAGATGGTGAAACACATGGCATCGAAGATATCCATGAACGAGAGCGGCCCGGAAGTGCGCGCACCTGCGCCGCTGACATAGGCCCCCTTAGGACGCAGTGTAGAGAATTCATAACCAATTCCACAGCCTGCCTTGAGCGTCAAACCCGCCTTGTGCAGCGTCGTCAGAATACCGTCCATGGAGTCAGGGAGTGTTGCGGAAACCGTGCAGTTGATAGTGCTGGTGGCAGGCTTGTGCTGCAGTGCGCCGGCGTTGGAGATAATGCGGCCAGCGGGAATGGCGCCGTTTTTCAGCGCCCACAGGAATTGTGCATACCAGTAAGCGCGTTTCTCTTCGCTCTCTTCAACTTCGGCCAACGCCCTGGCGACACGCTGCCAGGTATCATCGAGGGTTTCATCGATGACCTCCCCCTGCATGCTCTTGAGGCGGTATTTTTTATCCCAGATATCCAGCGAGGCCGGCTGCAGCGGAATTGGCTGCCGGTTCTCTGCTGAATCATGGATCCTGGCGATGTTTCTCGTGGTCATTGATGGCTCCTCCCGGGTGGTTGCTGCAGTTGGCTTTTAAGCTCTTGTCCTGAAGCAATTGGAATGTTTTCTATATATTGTGCTTTTTTATAATAATAAACACTATATGTGGATTGTCAATGCTATTTGTGAAAAAATGACTCAAGGAAGCAAGCAGAGATGATTATGTGACAACGATAGAAATGATACGCCATGCGGCGCAATGCGCAGGCTGACGCCCTACGGGTCTGAGGATTTTGGGATAAATTGTGAAGAGCGAGAAAATGGATTCCGGCTAAAAACATGCCGGAATGACGGAGTTATGCAAGAGGCTCTCTATGTCCATAATTACAGATACAGCTCCTTCTCCATCTTTTATCCGTGTTTATCTGTGTGCATCTGTGGTCAAACTATTTCCTATTTTCGATTCTTGCCCAGGAGTCACGCAGGGTGACGACGCGGTTCATGACCAGCCTGTCGGTGTTCTCGCTGTCACGGCAGAAGTAGCCTTCACGCTCGAATTGAAAACGCTCACCCGGCTGCGAATCACCCAACGAAGCTTCCAGCATAGCGCATTCAACCACCACCAGGGATTCGGGGTTGAGATGGTGTTTCCAGTCTTCGATCTCCTTGTCCGCATCCGGCGCCGGATGCGAGAAGAGACGGTCATAGAGGCGCACTTCGGCCTTGACGCCATGTTTTGCCGACACCCAGTGGATGACGCCCTTGATCTTGCGGTCCGGCGGGTTTTTACCGAGGGTATCGGGATCATAGCTGCAGTGCAGTTCACTGATCTCGCCCTGCTCATCCCTGATCACCTCTTCGCAGCGAATCACATAGCTGTTGCGCAGTCGAACTTCTCCTCCACTCACCAGGCGCTTGAACTTCCTGTTCGGCGCGACTTCCATGAAGTCATTGCGATCGATATAGAGTTCCCGGTCGAAAGTCAGCAGGCGCTTGCCCATGCTCTCATCCTTGGGATGATTCGGTGCAGAGAGCTGTTCCACCTGATTTTCGGGGTAGTTGATGATAACCACCTTGAGCGGGTTCAGCACCGCCATGCGGCGCGGCGCGGATTGCTCCATATCTTCGCGGATGCAGCTCTCGAGCATGCCCATCTCGATGCTGTTATCCGCCTTGGTGATACCAATACGATTGCAGAATTCCCGAATCGAAGCAGGCGTGTAACCACGACGGCGCAGCCCGGCGATGGTCGGCAAGCGCGGATCATCCCAGCCGGAGACCAGACCGTCATCCACCAGCTGCGTCAGCTTGCGCTTGCTCATCACCGTGTATTGCAGATTGAGGCGTGAAAATTCGATCTGCTGCGGATGAGAGTCGATCGTGATGTTGTCCAACACCCAGTCATACAGCGGACGGTGGTCTTCAAACTCCAGCGTACACAGCGAGTGGGTGATCCCCTCCAGCGCATCGGAGATGGGATGGGTGAAATCATACATCGGGTAGAGACACCAGGCGTCGCCGGTCTGGTGATGAATCAGACCGCTGCGGATGCGGTAGATGACCGGGTCACGCATGTTGATGTTGGGGCTGGCCATGTCGATCTTAGCACGCAATACCCGGCTGCCGTCTTCAAACTCACCGGCGCGCATGCGCTCGAAGAGATCGAGATTCTCCTCGACAGAGCGCTCACGCCAGAGGCTGTTCCTGCCTGCTTCAGTGAGCGTGCCGCGATATTCCCGCATCTCTTCGGCTGAGAGCTCGCACACATAGGCTAGCCCCTTGCTGATCAGCTCCACTGCAAAGTCATGCAGCTGTTCAAAGTAGTCGGAGGCGAAGTAGAGATTGTCCCAGTGGTAACCCAGCCATTCGACATCATGCTCGATGGCATCGACAAACTCCTCCTCTTCCTTCTGCGGGTTGGTGTCGTCAAAGCGCAGGTTGCAGCTGCCCCGATAATCCTCTGCAATGCCGAAGTTCAATACGATCGACTTGGCGTGGCCAATGTGCAGATAGCCGTTCGGCTCCGGAGGAAAACGCGTCGCTATGCTGCTGTGCTTGCCGCTGGCCAGATCGGCATCAATTATCTGGCGGATAAAGTTTGTTGGTTTCTGCTGTTGCATGTAGCTTCTCTAAAAGGTGATTTCTCAATAGCTCCGTACAGCTCAACACCCCATTAGGATGTGTTGAGCTTGCGAAGCGCATCAAAGACGGTCGATGCGCTTCGTTCCTCAACACATCCTATACGTCCTCGAACAACAGACGGGATTATTGAGAAGTTACGTAGCTATCTACCTTGCACTACGCTCTATCCCGGCAATTGCCTGGTCGATGCGGCGTAGCGTCGCCTCTCGGCCCACCAGCGAAAGCGTCAGGTCCAGGTCCGGCGAGGGCGCGCCGCCTGTGACTGCAATGCGCAGCGGCATGGCCACCTTGCCAAAGCCAACTTCAAGCTGCTCAACCACGCCTGCAACGGCGGCATGCAGGGACTCTCGCGACCAGCCATCCAACTCCGCAAGCGCTGCTTTTACAGCGTTCAATGGCTCAATAGCCTCTGGTTTGAGCGCCCGCTTTGCCGCTTTGGCATCGTATTCATCGAAATCTCGATAGTAGAAGAGCGAAATGTCAGCAAGCTCTTCGAGTGTCTGTGCGCGTTCACGCTGCGCCTCGACAACTGCCTGCAGATGATGTCCCACCGTGACCTCGAGGCCTCGCTGATTCAGATGCGGCGCCAGCTGAATCGCAACATGGCGGGCATCGTGCTGTTTCAGGTAATGCTGATTGATCCACTGCAGTTTTTCAGTGTTGAAGGCGGACGGCGCCTTGTTGACCCCCTCCAGTTCAAACAGTTCGATCATCTCTTCAGTGGAAAAAATCTCCTGGTCGCCATGAGACCAGCCTAGCCGCACCAGGTAGTTGAGCAGCGCATCGGGAAGGTAACCCTCCTCTTTGTACTGCATGACGCTGACCGCGCCATGACGCTTGGAGAGGCGCGCACCGTCGTCGCCGAGAATCATCGGCAGATGGGCGTATTTCGGAACCGGAAGATTCAGCGCCTGCAGCATATTGATCTGCCGCGGCGTATTGTTGATATGGTCGTCGCCGCGAATCACATGCGTGATATTCATATCGGCATCATCCACCACCACGGTCAGGTTATAGGTGGGAGATCCGTCGCTACGGCGAATGATCAGGTCATCGAGTTCGCGGTTGTTGATAAACATCCTGCCGCGAATGAGGTCGTCAACCACCACGTCGCCTTCGTCGGGATTGCGAAAGCGGATCACATGAGGCTCGTCACCGGCAATATCACGCTCTCTGCAGCGGCCATCATAGCGCGGTTTCTCCTTGCGCTTCATCTGCTCGTCACGCAGACTGTCGAGACGCTCCCTGCTGCAGTTGCAGCGGTAGGCGACTCCCTTCATCATGAGCGACTCGATCACCTCCTCGTAACGTTCAAAACGCTCTGTCTGGAAAAAGGGGCCCTCATCATAGTCGAGCCCCAGCCACTCCATGCCTTCAAGAATGGCGTTGACTGACTCCTGTGTTGAGCGTTCCAGGTCGGTATCTTCGATACGCAGCACGAAATCACCGCCATGTTTGCGCGCATAGAGCCACGAGAAGAGCGCCGTGCGGGCTCCGCCGACGTGCAGGCAACCTGTTGGACTGGGAGCAAATCTGGTGCGAATGGTCATGGTTTTATGGGGATCCACCTAAAGTTGGCAGTTGGCAAAAGCCTCATCGAGTCTTTGCCATGTGTAACTCTTTTTGCTGCAATCCGGTAACCTGTCAAATAGTCTGTGCAGATCAAAAAATTTATAGGATGTGCAGAGGCGCGAGGCGCATCATGCATGATCGATGCGCTCCGCAAGCTCAGCACATCCTATGCAGACCCAACTTCGCACTGGATTATTGAGCAGTTACGTAATCTGCGATAATGTTATTGTTTTTACTGCAAACTGCATACTGCAAACTTTGTAGTTAGTTCTTCATTATCTTCACAGAACTGTCGGCGCGCAACTGTTTGATATAACCGGCCAGTGAACCTTGTCCGCGTACCGCCTCCATGCCTTGACGTTCACTGTCACGCTCTTGTGCAGTGAGTGCAGCCGGGTCACCATCGATGGCGGAAGAGACGCCAATCACTGCGACGCTGCCGTTTGCCAGCTCAACCTTGCCGTAGCTGCTCTTTCCCTCTGCGGGACGTGAAAACGCGAAGGCTTTACTGACAATTTGAGGATCAATCTCCTGGTTGCCAGTGCGTTTCACTGTTTTATCCTGTACGAGTTTTAATGATTCATCCGCCGCAATATCGCCCATAGTGCCGCCCTCATGCGTGAGTTTATTCAATACCTGGTCCGCGCGCTTCTGAGTGAGTTCTATAGTCTGCTCTTTTTCCAGAATCGAGCGAATTCCGGCACTGACATCATCCAGGGGCTTTGCGGTCTCCTCTTCATGATTCGCCACACGAACGACCATGTAGTTGTCGTCCTCGAGCTCCAGCACATCACTGTTGCGTCCGGAGTTCAGCACATCATCACCAAAGGCTGCTTGAATAATTTTTGCATTGGCAAACTTGCCGCTGGCTCCTGTGCGTGGAACCCAGTCACTCTCCTGGACCTTGACGCCAATCGCATCGGCTACCGTCTGCAGCGTGCCTGAATCAGCATACGAGAGTTCTGCAAGCTGGTCATACTTCTCGCCGAAGAGTTCATCGGCTTCTCTCTTTTTAAACTCATCTGCAAGCTGTTGTTTGACGTCATCAAAAGATTGCAGATCGCCACCCTCGATTTTTGTCACCTGGATGATGTGATAGCCGAATCGCGAACGCACCAGTTCACTGATTTGATCCTGCTGCAGAGCAAATGCCTCATCCTCAAAGGGTTTGACCATCATACCGCGTTCTACAACGCCAAGATCGCCGCCATTGGATCCGGAGCCCTTGTCATCAGAGTGCTCTCTGGCCAGTTCAGCAAAATCGGCTCCGGCTTTAATTTCGTCAAGCAGCTTTAACGCCTCGGCTTTGGCGTCGTCATCGCTGACATCACCGCCAACCTTGATCAATATATGACGTGTCGTGCGTGTTTCGGGACTCTTGAACTCATCCTTCCGCTCTTCATAACTCGCCCTGAGCGCCTCTACGTCAACGCTGATATCAGCTGACAGGGCTGCATGGTTGAGTTCCACATACTCCAGTTTGACGCGCTCCGGGCGGCGGAACTTTTGCTTGTTTTCGTTGTAATAGGTTTCAATATCGCTATCGCCGAACTCTATCTGGTCCTTGTAGCTGTCAGCATCAATCAATAGCCATGAGACCACACGCTGCTGATTTTTGCGCCGGATCAAAGCGTCAATTTCAGCATCGGTGACAAATGCCGAAGTGGAAATAGCGCCGGTCAACAGCTCTGTCCCCAGACTCATGCGCAGATTTTCGGTAAAGGCATTGATGTTGCGGCCCTGGGACCTCATCACGCGCTCATACTCATCCTTGTCGAAAACACCATCGCGCTGAAACACCTGCATACTGCGGATCTGCTGTCTCACCATCTCGTCTCCGGCGCGAATGTTGAGATTATCGACCTGCTGGGTGAGCAGTGCTTCCTGGATCATCTCGTTCAACACTTGCTGGCGCAGCATATCGTCATTAAAAAACTCAGGAATTTTCCCACCAAACTGCTGACGCAGGTTAGCGCGATAGTTGTTGAGGCTGCTCTCCATGCTGCGCTGAGTAATCTCGACTTTTCCGACTTTGGCAACAACCGGGTCTGTGCCTCCGCCCACATACTCCTGAATGCCCCACAGTGCAAAGGGAATACTGATCAAAATTACAATCGCATAGGCAAACCAGCCCTGTGCTCTATCTCGAATATGCTGCAACATGGTATTAACCCGGTATGCGATAACTTCCAATTAATAAAAAAGGGGCATCCGGATGGATGCCCCTTTCTGAATAGTGGCGGAGCGGACGGGACTCGAACCCGCGACCACCGGCGTGACAGGCCGGTATTCTAACCAACTGAACTACCGCTCCAGATATTCTGGTGGGTGCTGAGGGGATCGAACCCCCGACATTCGCCTTGTAAGGGCGACGCTCTCCCAGCTGAGCTAAGCACCCATGAAGGAATCTGTTTTTCAACAGACCCCTTGTCATGAGGCGCGCTAGTTTACTGCATCTTTAAGCGCTTTGCCAGCCTTAAATGCAGGATTCCTTGACGCTTTGATTTGAATCTCTTCACCGGTGCGCGGATTACGTCCTATGCGCGCTGCACGATCACGCACAGAGAATGTTCCAAATCCAATCAATGAAACTGTGTCGCCATTTTTCAGGGCTCCGGTAATCGCTGACAGCATGCCGTCAAGCGCCATACCTGCTTTCGCTTTGCTGATATCAGCACTCTCTGCTATAGAATCGATCAATTCGCTTTTATTCATAAAACATTCCTCATTCCCGGTACTGTCAAATGGAGTTCTTCATTCTTGTTCTACAGCTATGCCAGACAGACTGTAGTTTTCAGGCGATAGATTACATACATTGCAGGCCCTGCTGTCAAGCCTGTTTCGTGACTTTTACCAGGCAACATTGCTGTAGATACAAAGCAGAGTGTTGCAGAGAGTTGATTCCATGATAGTTTCACAAACAGAAGCAATGAAATATTTTTTCAGATTTTACCGAAAAATTGCAGTAGATTGCCGCGTCGGCGGGGCCTCCTCGCAATGACAGCGCCTTAGTCACTAAGCAACGCGGCAATCCTCTGTCATTGCGAAGGAGCGGTAGCGACTGCGGCAATCTTCATGAGATTATAAATTACATCCTTGTAATCTACCCTTCGGGTCGCGCAAGGTGCGTTCAATTTTGCTCCAGGGAATTTGTGCTTCGCTGCGCTCGCAATGACATCAATGTTTGATAACAGCTGTTTTTTTATCTTCTCCCTGCTTCCCTGTGACAGGTTTTTCAGCGGATACATCTGTGTCACCATGCGGTTCCGGTTGGCTCACCAGCGCCATCTCAAGAACCTCTTCGATCCACTGAACAGGACGAATATCCAAACCCTGTTTGACGTTTTTTGGTATTTCGGCAAGGTCTTTTTCATTCTCTTTCGGGATCAGGACCGTCTTGATACCACCACGCAGCGCCGCCAGGAGTTTCTCCTTGAGACCGCCAATGGGCAGCACCTCGCCTCGCAGCGTGATCTCCCCTGTCATGGCGACATCAGCACGCACCTTGATGCCTGTGAGCACGGAGACCAGCGCTGTACACATGCCAACTCCGGCGCTTGGACCGTCTTTGGGGGTCGCACCCTCGGGAACGTGGATATGCGCCTCCTGCTTCTGATAGAAGTCCGCTTCTATCCCCAGTGTATCTGCACGACTGCGAACGACTGTCATGGCCGCCTGGATCGACTCTTTCATGACATCACCGAGCTGGCCTGTCAGTTGCATGCCGCCTTTACCTTTCACCAGCGCCGCTTCAATGCGCAGCAACTCACCGCCCACTTCTGTCCAGGCCAGCCCGTTCACCTGGCCAATCTGGTCCAGTTCATCGGCCACACCGAAACTGAAACGCCTGACACCGAGATACTTTTCCAGTCTTGCGGGAGTGATACGCACACTCTTTTTACTGTTTTTGAGGAGCACATCCTTGACCACCTTGCGGCAGATCTTGGCAATATCGCGCTCGAGATTCCGCACACCCGCTTCACGAGAGTAGTAGCGGATGATGTCGCGCACGACCGCATCACTCATCTCCAGCTCTTTCTCTTTCAGGCCGTTGTTTTTTTTCTGTTTTGGGATCAGGTACCTGACGGCAATGTTGAGCTTTTCATCCTCGGTATAACCGGAGAGACGGATCACCTCCATCCTGTCGAGCAGGGCGGGAGGGATATTCATGGTGTTGGCCGTTGCCACGAACATGATGTCAGAGAGATCCAGATCGACCTCCAGGTAATGATCCTGAAATGTGTGATTCTGTTCCGGATCCAGAACTTCCAGCAGCGCAGAGGCGGGGTCACCACGGAAATCCATCGCCATCTTGTCGATTTCATCCAGCAGAAAGAGTGGGTTGCGCGTCTCCACGCGGCTCAGGTTCTGTACGATCTTGCCCGGCATGGCGCCGATATAGGTGCGGCGATGGCCGCGTATCTCGGCCTCATCCCGCACACCGCCCAAAGCCATGCGCACGAATTTACGCCCGGTTGAACGTGCAATCGACTGTCCAAGCGAGGTTTTTCCAACGCCGGGAGGGCCAACAAGACACAAAATCGGCCCTTTGAGCTTGCGCACACGCTGTTGTACGGCAAGGTACTCCAGAATACGCTCCTTGACCTTCTCAAGGCCATAGTGATCAGCATCGAGGATCTCTTCCGCCTTGATGATGTCATTGTTGACCCGCGAACGCTTTTTCCAGGGAATGCCGACCAGGGTATCGATATAGTTGCGCACCACCGTCGCTTCAGCCGACATCGGCGACATCATCTTGAGCTTGTTGAGCTCGCTCAACGCCTTCTTCTTGGCCTCTTTAGGCATCCCCGCTTTTTCGATTTTTTCGGTCAGTCCATCTATCTCGTTAGGCGCATCATCCATCTCGCCCAGCTCTTTCTGGATAGCTTTCATCTGCTCGTTGAGATAGTACTCACGCTGGTTTTTCTCCATCTGCCCCTTGACGCGGCCACGGATGCGTTTCTCCAGCTGGAGGACATCATTCTCCTCCTCCACCAGTCTCATGAGATGCTCAAGCCGCGGCTGAACGTCGACAATCTCCAGCACTTTCTGCTTTTCATCCAGCTTCAGCGACATGTGCGCCGCCATGGTATCGGCGAGTCGGCTGGGGTCGTCAATACTGGCCAGCGAGGTCAGAACCTCCGGCGGAACCTTTTTATTCAGCTTGACATAGTGGTCAAACATCGAGAGGGCTGAACGCATGAAGACATCCGTCTCCCTGTCATCGGGCATCTCCCCCTCGTCAAGGCGCTCGGGAGCAGAGCGGTAGAAGGCCTCTGTCTCAAGAAACCCCCCTACCCTGACACGGTAGGCGCCTTCGACCAACACCTTGACAGTGCCGTCAGGCAACTTCAGCAGCTGTAAGATATTTGCCAGGGTTCCGATCTCATAGATCTCTTCTGTTGAAGGATCGTCAACATCTGCGCTTCTCTGCGCCACCAGCAGGATAGGCTGGTTATGCCGTGTTGCATAATCGAGTGCATGTATTGATTTTTCACGTCCGACAAAAAGTGGTATCACCATGTGGGGATAGACCACGACATCTCTCAGCGGCAGGATAGCAATGTCATCGGGTAGTTCCACGACACTGCCTTTGCTTTTCTCTTGTACCATGAATTACTCTCTTGAAATCAATCAGAGTTGGGGTATCACCTGCGGGGATGCCCCGCAAGAAAAGAATCAGGCATCCGGACTACTGGGTAGTCCGTAAAACCGTCAGTCAGACAGGGCGGCTCTTTTTTCGCCGCCCTCGATGATAATATAGGGGGCAATGTCGCCGGAAACAACCGTCTCATCGACAACAACTTTGGAAACATCGTCCATTGATGGGAGATCATACATGGTATCAAGCAGAATCTGTTCCAACAGCGTGCGCAAACCCCTGGCGCCGGTCTTGCGCGCCATCGCTTTGAGGGCGATAGCGTGCAGTGCGTCGTCACGAATCTCAAGTTCGGCGCCTTCCATCTCGAAGAGACGGCTATACTGCTTGGTGAGCGCATTTTTCGGCTCTGTCAATATCCGCACCAGTGCATCTTCATCCAGCTCTTCGAGCGTGGCGATCACGGGAAGACGGCCTACGAACTCCGGAATCAGACCGAACTTGATCAGATCTTCCGCCTCGACATCGGAAAAAATTTCACCCAGATTTTGATCTTCGTCCTTGCTGTGGACTTCAGCAGAGAAGCCGATGCCGCCCTTCTCGGAACGATCGCGGATGACCTTTTCCAGACCGGAAAAAGCCCCGCCGACAATAAACAGGATATTGCCGGTATTCACTTGCAGGAACTCCTGCTGCGGATGCTTGCGCCCTCCCTGGGGCGGAACCGAAGCCACAGTACCCTCGATCAATTTCAACAGCGCCTGCTGCACCCCTTCACCGGAGACATCGCGGGTAATCGAAGGATTATCTGATTTACGCGAGATTTTGTCGATTTCATCAATATAGACAATGCCATTCTGCGCTTTTTCGACATCATAATCGCATTTTTGCAGCAGCTTCTGGATAATATTTTCAACATCCTCGCCCACATAGCCGGCTTCGGTCAGGGTCGTTGCATCTGCAATCGTAAAAGGAACATTCAACAACCGCGCCAGCGTTTCAGCCAGCAGGGTTTTACCGGAACCGGTTGGGCCGATCAGGAGAATATTGCTTTTGGCGATTTCGACATCATCTTTCTTCTGCTGAGCGACGGCCTCGAGACGCTTGTAGTGGTTATAGACAGCCACCGAAAGCACTCTCTTGGCGCGTTTTTGACCAATAACGTAATCATTCAGCCACGCATTGATCTCATTTGGCTTGGGCAGTCCACCCATCTCATCAGAAGCCGCGCCCTGAATCTCTTCACGGATAATATCATTGCAGAGTTCGACGCACTCGTCACAGATAAAGACGGATGGCCCGGCAATCAGTTTGCGTACTTCATGCTGGCTCTTGCCGCAAAAGGAGCAATAGAGGAGCTTCTCATCATCCGAGGTCGTTAAATCGTCACTCATTCACTTCTACCATGAGAAATTAAAATAGTCATATGCTTTATCATATCCAATTAAAACATATTGGCAAGCAGATGCTACCGCGTCAGATATGCGGATTTCATGAAATTATATCACAACGAAAATACCCGCATCAGGCGGGCACTTAATGTTCAAACAGGGAAAGTTTCAATAAGGCCGAGCGAGTATCGTCATTGCGAGGGAGCCTAAGCGACCGCGGCAATCTCCTCGCCAGGAGTATTATTCACTGGATTGCTTCGCTGAGTTCGCAATGACGGAGGTTCAATCCTTCTCACTGCGCTGATCAAGCACCTGGTCGATCATGCCATATTCGACAGACTCTTCGGCACTCATAAAATTATCGCGTTCTGTATCATCCGCGATTTTCTCCAGTGATTGACCGGTATGTTTTGCGAGAATGCCATTGAGTCTCTCACGCACCGCCAGTATCTCGCGCGCGTGGATCTCGATATCAGTTGCCTGCCCCTGAAAGCCACCCAGAGGCTGGTGAATCATGGTGCGGGAGTGCGGCAGAGAGTAGCGCTTGCCATGCTCTCCGGCAGCCAGCAGCAGCGCCCCCATGCTCGCCGCCTGGCCGATGCACATGGTGCTGACATGGGGGCGGACAAATTGCATGGTGTCATAGATGGCCAGACCGGCTGTTACCGAACCTCCGGGAGAATTGATATAGAGATGGATATCCTTGTCCGGGTTTTCAGACTCCAGGAACAGCAGTTGCGCAACGATCACGTTTGCCATGTGATCTTCTATCGCGCCGACAATGAAGATCACCCGCTCCTTGAGCAGACGTGAATAGATATCGTAGGCGCGTTCACCGCGGGCAGACTGTTCGACAACCATAGGGATCAAGCCCTGATTGAGTGGATTGAGAACAGTGCTATTTGCCAATTGATCCTGCATTGCTTTACCTTTTGGAATAATAATTATGTAAGTTCGTCAAAAGAGTGCTGCTTCTCTTCAACCTTTACCTGGCTCAGCACCCAGTCAACAACCTGGTCTTCGAGCACGACATGCCTGACAGGGTCGATGCGCTCGGCATCTTCGTAGTACCAGTCGATCATCTCCTGGGGCGACTCGTAGGAGGCTGCAAACTCTTCGATCATTTCACGCAGACGCTCATCGTCCACCTCGATCTTCTGCTCGGAGATAATTTTTGTGGTCAGCATCCCCAGTTTGACGCGGCGCTCCGCCTGCTCTTTGAAGACCTCCACAGGCAACTGAAAAGTTGAGCTGCTCTGCCCCTGGCTCTCCATCTGCTTACGCGTATCTTCACGCAATCGATTTGCTTCATCATCGATAATCGCCTGCGGAACATCAAACTCATGCTTTACGAGCAGCAATTCCATGACGCCCTCCTTGGTCTTCGACTTTATTTTCGCATCGAGTTCACGCTGCATATTGGTGCGAATTTCCTGCTTGAACAGGTCAACCGAGCCATCTTCAACACCCATTGCCTTTGCAAACTCCTCATCAACTTCAGGCAATACCGGCTCGGCAACCTCATTGACAGTGATCTCAAAGACCGCTGCTTTTCCCGCCAGGTGCTGCGCCTGGTAATCGTCAGGAAAAGTCGTCTCCACACTGCGCTCATCACCTTCACTGGCGCCCAGCAGGCCCTGCTCAAAACCATCGATCATGCTGCCAGAACCCAACACCAGCGGAACCTTCACGGCTGAGCCACCCTCAAATTCCTCATCATCAATCTTGCCGACGAAGCTGATCATCAGCTGATCACCATCCTGCGCTGCACGTTCCACCTTGTTCCAGGTGACACGCTGCTGTCGCAGCTTTTCGATCATGCCGTCAACATCGCTGTCAAGAAGTTCGGCAACCGGACGTTCCAACTCAGCGCCGCCAAGATCCGAGATAATCAGCTCCGGAACCACTTCAAATTCGGCGACATAGATAAAAGCATCTTTTTCATCCTTGATATCGATAGCAGGGTCGCCAACGGCATGCAGCTTTTGCTCACCCAGTGCTTCATAATAGCTCTTTTGAATCAGCTCACCATAAGCCTCCTGCCGGGCATGCACGCCAAAACGCTGCCTGACAACCTGCAGTGGCACCTTCCCCGGACGAAAACCATCCAGACGCATCTCCCGTGCCATTGAACGCAGCCTGTTGTCGACAATTTCATTCACCTGCTCAATAGGCAGTTCCACCGTCATACGGCGCTTTAATCCTTCAAGTGTTTCCACTGAAACTTGCATGCATCTCTCTCCGGCAGCCTCGCTGCCTCTCTAATGATGCGCTTCGC
>JADWMH010000003.1:0-7472 GCA_015767355.1 Gammaproteobacteria bacterium | reverse complement strand
GCTTCGCAGGCTCAGCACATCCTATGTATAGTTGTATGACAGCGCACAATCTCCAGTGGAAACCGAGCTATCTTCATAAAATCAATGGTGCGAAAGGAGAGACTCGAACTCTCACGGGTTACCCCACAGGAACCTAAATCCAGCGCGTCTACCAATTCCGCCACTCTCGCACGACAGGCGATTATAACGGGAATAGCGTCTTCTGGAAACAGCTGGTTTTTTATTCTCGATGAGGCAGATTGCCGCAGTCGCTACCGCTCCTTCGCAATGACCATGATGTAGTCATTGCGAGGAGCCTAAGCGACGTGGCAATCCGATTGTTAGAGTACACTGCTACGCTCGCAATGATACTTTCATGCCCATCTCAGGTATGATGCCCGGAATGATGAAATGGATAGACAACCTTCCGCTAACTGCACTACTGCTTGTCGCACTTACACTTGGACTTGCACCCTTCTCCCCGCAACCGCATATCGTGGAAAAACTGGGAATGCTGTTCGACGGCTCACTCTCCAGACCGATCGACATCTTCGACCTGCTGCTTCATGGAGCGCCGTGGATTCTACTCGCCTTAAAACTTGCCCGCATGGCCTTGTCTCGCAGCAACTGAGCCTTCGGCCAGGCAGATTGCCGCGCTGCGCTCGCAATGACGGTGCCGGATCAGATCACTTTTGAGAAGCGCTGCTCTCCCTGCGGATTCAGATAGGCATCGAAGACCATGCAGATATTGCGGATCAGGAAGCGTCCTTTGGGCTCCACGCTGACCCCCTGATCGCTGATCACAAGCAGTCCATCTGACTGCATCTGCTGCAGCCGTTCAAGCTCCCGTGCAAAATAATCTTTGAAATCGATCTCCCATCGGCTTGAAATAGATGAAAAATCGAGTCGGAAGTGACAGATCAGGCGGGTGATGACATCGCGGCGGATAAGGTCATCGCGGTTCAGTTCAAGCCCGCGATGAACCGGCAGATGACCACTGTCGATTGCGGCGTAGTAGTCGTCCAGGGTGCGCAGATTCTGCGAATAGCTTGCTCCAACCATGCCAATCGAGGTGACGCCGACGCCGATCAGATCACAATGGCTGTGCGTGGAGTAGCCCTGGAAATTGCGATACAGCGTCCCTTCGCGCTGCGCCACCGCCAGTTCATCATCCGGGCGGGCAAAGTGATCCATGCCGATAAAGAGATAACCGGCCTGTTCCAGCTTCTCTGCGGTCATCTGCAGAATATCCAGCTTTTCAGAGGCTTCGGGCAACTCCTCGACATGAATGCGGCGCTGCGGTTTGAACAGCTCGGGCAGATGGGCATAGTTGAAGATGGAGAGTCGATCAGGCTGCGCTTCGAGGATGGCGTCCAGGGTGGCGCTGAAACCCTCCAGCGACTGCCGCGGCAGCCCATAGATCAGGTCCACGCTGACCGAGCGAAACCCCTCCGCGCGCGCCGCGTTGAGCACATTCTCCGTGATCTCGCGCGACTGCAGTCGATTGACGGCCTGCTGAACTTTGGGATCATAATCCTGCACACCGAGACTCATGCGGTTGAAGCCTATCTCACGCAGCAGCTTGACGGTGTCGGCATCGGCCTCGCGCGGGTCGATTTCGATGGAGTATTCACCCCGGTCATCATCCACCAGCTGAAAAGCCTCCGCTGTCGCCCGCATCAGCTCACGCATCTCGTCACCGCTGAGAAAAGTCGGCGTACCTCCGCCCCAGTGCAACTGCTCGACAGGACGGCTGTTGTCAAACAGCTCACCCTGCATGGCGAGCTCCTTTGTCACGCGTTGCAGATATTCCGCCGCCTTGCTTCTGTCCTTGGTGGCGATTTTATTGCAGGCGCAATAGAAGCAGATAGTGTCGCAGAAGGGGATGTGGAAATAGAGCGACAGCGGATTGTTGCTGCTGTTCGACTCCCTGGCCACCTCCCTGTATTGCGCCTCGCCAAAGGCATCGCTGAATTTGACCGCTGTCGGATAGGAGGTATAGCGCGGGCCGCTCTGATCGTACTTTTTGATCAGGTTAAGGTCGAACACCAGTCGTTGTTGTGATGCATCACTCATCTTCGTCAATCTCCAGCCCCTTGCGATGGGTCTCATTGATCTGTTTCAGCAGCAAGTGGAAAGGGATCTGGTCTCCAAACTGGTGGACCAGCTCCATGTAGGGGAGATCCTCCCGGCCAAAGTGATAGGCGCCATCACACATATCCTGATAGAGCTTATTGATACTCTGCTCCAGCGGTTCGAGGTAGAACGGAAAGCGCGGCATCTCTTCAGCCTCAAACATCAGGCACTCCCTCAGATCCTGCACTTCAAAGCGCGCATTCTTGACCCATTCGATATACTCTTCTACACTTTTTGCCCGACGTAATACCATGTTCAATGATCTCTATTTATAACGTATTTTTCAAAAAAACCGTGAAGGAACTGCCTCTTGTCATTGCGAAGGAGCGGTAGCGACTGCGGCAATCTCATTGACTACAGCAGGAGATTGCTTCGCTGCGCTCGCAATGACTGCCTTTTTTGTCATTGCGAGGAGGCCCCGCCGACGCGGCAATCCCGAAGCTGCTCCGCCGTGAGCAGAAACACACCATCACCGCCCTTCTCGAAATCCAGCCACAGGAAGGGGATATCCGGGAAACGCGCCATCAACAGATCCGCTGACGCCCCGACCTCGACTATGATGATACCACCTGGCGCAAGGTAAGGAGCCGCATCCTGTAAAATACGCGCCACCACATCCATGCCATCACTTCCCGCCTCCAAACCAATCTCCGGCTCATGCTGGTACTCTGGCGGAAGTTCCCTGTATTCATCACTGCTGACATAGGGAGGGTTGCTGACAATCAGATCATACTGACGCGGCGGCAGCTGATCAAACAGATCCGAGGCGATCACAGCAACCCGCTCATGCAGATGATGCCTGTCTACATTAACTCGAGCAATTTTCAGCGCCGCCTCCGAGATATCGACTGCATCCACCTGCGCCTGTGGAAACGCATAAGCGCAGGCAATCGCAATGCAGCCGCTGCCGCTGCAGAGATCAAGGATTGCATTCACACCCGAGGCATCCAGCCAGGGAGAAAACTGCTCTTCGATTAATTCGGCAATGGGTGATCTCGGCACCAGCACATCCCTGCTGACGTCAAATTCGAGACCGGTAAACCACGCCTTGCCGGTCAAATAGGCAGCAGGAACGCGTTCCCTGATGCGCTGTTGAAGCAGCTCCAGCACCCGGGCTTTTTCATCACCGGTAAGATGTGCGTCCAGATAACTTTGCGGCAGAGTGTGGTCCAGGTGGAGCGCATGCAGCACCAGCTGCAGCGCCTCATCCAGGGCATTGTCTGTTCCATGGCCAAAAAAGAGCTCTGCCTCGTTGAACATGCTGGCGCCACGGCGCACCAGGTCGCGCAGTGTTGTCAGGTTGTCGTCATCATTAATCATTATTTATTTCACCAAAATCCAGCTGCAGCTGCATCTTCCTGAGAGTAAGTTCTGCTTTACCGGCCCGCTTTTCAGCAGCTCTTGTGGCATTTTCCGCCTTCTTCACTCTCTCCTGCAACCGCCATATTTTCTCTTCAGAAGCAACGGACTCCCTCTCTGCGGTCGTCGCATTCAGCTCCAGGCCCAACTCGGCAGCATCTTGACTGATGACACTCCACATCTCCGCATGGCGCTGATAAAAGCCGCTTTCGAGCAAATTTTGATGCTGCAGCTGAAAGCCCTCCCGATTCTTCTGCATGCGAAAAAAATGCATCAACTGGAGCACATGTTGTGATGCATCGGGGAAATCTCCGACCAGCCGTGTAAGCAGCGCCTCGACATCATCATAGTTGAGATAATCATCAGGCAGATCGTACAACTGCGGCATGCGCTGATCATCCTGCATTGGCTGTGTAGTACTGCTCTCTTCACTGCTCAGCATATTGCTGCTTGTAGAAAGGGGAGGCCTGCGTCTGCTTCTGCCAAAGATAAACCATAGCCATAGCAGAGAGATCAGCAGCAGTGCGGCGCTCACCCAAATCCAGACAGTGCTGCTGGAAATCAGGGAGTCTTCAGCAGCGGGAGTCTGCGGCTCTGCCGTCTCTTCCTGCATGATGTTCTCAGCTACAGGCGCAGCCTCCTGCTGCATGACAACCGTCTGCGGTGATGAAGATCTATCATTGAATCCGGCCGGGGGAGAAACCGCAGAAACAATATCAAGCTGCAACAACAACAACGCCAGTCCATCGGGATCTTCACGCAGGATCTCTTGTGTGGAGGGAACATTCAGAGGGCGGGAAAATGTGACATGCTGCAGGTCTCCATGCTCAAACTCAGCCGGGTTCAAGAGCACCATTGCCGCAACGACCTGATCCAGGGTTGCTCCGTAAGGGCGCATAAGAAGTGCGGCTTGCTTCACTGCATCACTCACCGGGACACTGACAGGAGCAATTTCAGCAACTGGAGGTGGTTGACTCTTCCCATTTTCAGCGCCGGACTCAGGCTCCGAGACTGTTTGTGATGACGTAGAAGGTTGAGTCGCCGTGACACTTCCGGCATACAGCGACTGCACGAGCAGCAGCAGTACAGCCGTCAACAGCCGGGCAATAGATGCCCACGTCATTTTAAGGGGTTGTCCAATAATGGGGCTCTCTTACGCGGACGTCTCAAGCGTCACCCGCGCGAAACGCCGCTTTCCCACCTGATAGATATGGGTTTCACCCGCCATGCACTGCAGGGTACGGTCGCTGATGCGTTCTCCATCAATTTTCACGGCATTTTGCTTGATCATGCGCATTGCATCACTGGTGCTCTGCACCAGGCCTGCATCACGCAGCAGATTGGCGATGCCCAGGCTCTCTTCGCTGAGCATGAGCGTTTTTTCAGGCATCTCATCAGGCATCGCACCCTTCTGGAAACGGGCAATGAAATTTTCCTGCGCCTGCACGGCCGCCGCTTCATTATGAAATCGAGCAATAATCTCCTGCGCCAGCAGAAACTTGATATCGCGGGGATTGGCGCCCTCGTCGACCTGTTTCTGAAATGCCTGGATCTCACCCATGGGACGAAAGCTCAGCAGCTCGAAGTAACGCCACATCAACGTATCTGAGATAGACATGATCTTGCCGAACATATCATCCGGCGCATCGGTAATGCCGATATAGTTCCCCAGTGATTTGGACATCTTCTGCACGCCGTCGAGCCCCTCGAGGATCGGCATGGTGATCACCACCTGCGGCTCCTGTCCACGCTGCTCCTGCAGTTGCCTGCCAACCAGCAGGTTGAATTTCTGATCGGTTCCACCGAGTTCGACATCCGCCTCCAGTACAACCGAGTCATAGCCCTGGATCAGCGGGTAGAGGAATTCATGGACGGAGATAGGCTGGCCGTTCTTATAGCGCTTGTGGAAATCATCGCGTTCCAGCATGCGCGCCACTGTATGGCTTGCCGCCAGCTGCACCAGCTCAGCCGCTCCCATCTCGCCCATCCATTCGGAGTTGAAAACCACGCGCGTTTTCTCTTCATCCAGGATCTTGAAGATCTGCTCTTTATAACTGATGGCATTTTCCACCACCTGCTCGCGTGTCAACGGTTGACGGGTGGCGCTCTTGCCGGTGGGATCGCCGATCATGCCGGTAAAATCCCCGATGATGAAAATCACCTCATGCCCCAGTTGCTGGAAAAGAAGCAATTTATTGATCAACACCGTATGGCCGAGGTGCAGATCAGGCGCCGTTGGATCAAATCCCGCCTTGATACGCAGAGGCCTGCCCTGCTCCAGTTTTTTGATCAAGCCATCTTCAAGCAAAATCTCCTCGGCGCCCCTGGAGATCTGTTCAATTGATTCCACTGTAGAAGTCATCAGCTACCCTTGTCAGATTATTGTCAGCTTACATATCAATCGAGTCTGCGCAATCTACCGGAAATCACTGCCGCTGTCATTAGGGAAGCTCTGTACGAATCATTCAGAGTTTCCTTGGCGGCTGTCGCGGATTATAATAAGGCCGTGATATGTCGACTCACAACTCCACAACACCCGCCTGAATGAAATCCTTTCTGACCGGTTTTATTACTGTCATTGTTCTTGCCGCGCTGATTATCTGGCTGCTGCCGGAGCATGACGTTCACCCCGACAAAGAGGGCATCGAGCTCTCCTTTCCGGAACAGCACGAAACGCCACCCGCCCGAGTTGATGAGACGCCTGATGAACCGTGGCCTCTGCCTGACAACGAGGAAGCGGCAGAGGAGATAGCTCCAGGTGTCATTGAGAGCAAACCTCTGCTGGTCATTCACCAGGTCAGGGCCGGAGATACCCTGCTCGCTATTTTCAACAAACTTGGCATCGATAAAGATCTCTATCAGCGATTCATTCTGCTCGATAAAAAATCTAAAAGGCGTCTGGCGCGGCTGCGCCCCGGACAAATGCTCCACTTCCGGTTTTCCAAAGAGAACGAACTGGTCGAGATCATCCATAATATCGATTCGATGCACAGCACCAGCTATTTAATCAGCGACGATGATATTCAGATCAGCAAGCATCAGAAAGAGGTGCAGGTAAGGATCGAAACCGCCCATGGAACCATAGAGTCATCGCTCTTTAATGACGGCATACGCGCCGGTATGACAGAAAAGTTGATTATCAAGATGGCGAAACTCTTCAGCTGGGATATCGACTTTGGCCGTGAACTGAAAAAAGGCGACTATTTCGGCGTCATCTTTGAAGCACGCTATGTTGATGGCCAGCGTATTGGCACAGGCAATATTCTTGCTGCAGAATTCATCAACGGCAAGAAAAAACACCGCGTCGTCCGTTATGTGGATACCCGGGACAATGTCGATTATCTGGATCCGCAAGGGCGCAGCCGTCGCCAGCAGTTTATACGCACGCCGTTGAGTTTTACCCGCATCAGCTCCAGATACACGGGCAAACGCTGGCATCCTGTGCTGCGGCGCTGGCGCTCACACAAAGGCGTCGATTACGCAGCTCCAACAGGAACACCTGTATGGGCAACTGCAGATGGAACGGTGAGCATCATTGGCCGCCAGCGTGGCTATGGCAAGGTGATCTACATCAAACACGGCAAGTATACAACCGTGTATGGCCATCTATCGGCCTTCAAGAGAGGCATGAAAAAAGGCAGGCACGTGCGCCAGAATGAAGTCATCGGCTATGTCGGATCGACGGGCCTTGCAACCGGTCCACATCTGCATTATGAATTCCGCATCAACGGCAAGCACGTCAATCCACTCTCACACCGCCTTCCGATTGCAGATGCGGGACGGAAGAGTGATAAAAAGTTCCGCGCCTATGCTGACCCACTGCTGGAAACGCTGGACCGCCTCAAGGATGAAATTTTAAAAACGGGGGCTTAGGGCTGAGAGACGTAGTAGTTGCTGTAACTTTTTCTAACGAGGCTACGCCTCAGACCGTCAAGGCATGAAAAAAACATTTTCTCTCGCAAAGCTTCCGCGTCCTGCTCACGCCCCTCACCTACATC
>JADWMH010000194.1 GCA_015767355.1 Gammaproteobacteria bacterium | reverse complement strand
CCCAGGAGGAAAGTTTGAGAAGATACGGTATATTGTATCAACTCTCTAATAATATTGGTAAAAGAGTGTAATAAACATATACTGCGCATCTATGAAGCCGTTTTCTAAAAGATTCAATTCCCTCGTTATCATTGTTGCAGCGCCTCTGCTGTTGCTGTCAATATCAGCAACAGCTTCGCCGGAGGCAGAGCAGCAGTTGCAGGCTGGTGATGCGGTACTCAACTCACCCGAGCTCATGTCTCATTATCTGGCGGCAGAGATTGCCGCGCATGATGGAGATCTGGCAACTGCATTTGAGCACTATATGCAGATCATGGCGCCGGCAAACGAGGTCTCAATTGCCCGTCGCGCCACCCATATCGGTCTGCACCTGAAGTCTGAATCGGTCACGGAGGCGGCGAAATTGTGGACGCAGCTGGCGCCTGATGACCTGGATGCATGGAAGGCGCTGCTGGTGCTGCGTGTCAATGCCGGCGACAGGGAAGGGGCTGTGCAAGCGATAGACTCATTGATGAAGGCGGCTGAAACAGAGCAGAGTGACGGATTTATCCAGGTTGCGGCTGTTGTTGCAGAGGGTGATAACAAGGAGCTTGGCCTGGAGCTGGTAAAAAACCTGGCCGCACGTCACGATCGTGATCCAAGGGCGCACTATGCCCTGGCAATCGCCTACTTCGCACAAAAAAATCAGTCGGCCGCAGAAAAGTCACTGAGAGAGGCACTGTTGCTGAAAAAGGATGATCCTAAAATCTGGGTGCTGCTGGCGCGAATTCTTGATGTGCAGCAGCGTACAGACGAGAGTGAAAAGCTGTTGCAGCAGGGCGTGGAACAACTCCCGGATAATGACCTGCTGCGTCTCTCTTATGCCGAGCACCTTGTTATCCATGAAAAATATGAGCAGGCCTACAGTGAGTTCAAGCTGCTGCACAAGGCTTTGCCCGAAAATGATGAAATCACCCAGGCGCTAGGCAGTCTTGCTATCGAACTGCATCACTGGAACGATGCGCGGGAAATTTGGAGTGAGATGGTGAGCGGGCACGGTAGAAAAGACCGCGCACTCTATTTTCTCGGTCAGATCGAAGAGGGCAGCGGCGATGCAGAGAAGGCGCTTGAGTATTACAACAAGGTTGGGGGAGTGCTGCGTACCGATGCAAAAATCAGAAGCGCACAGCTGCTGGCAAAGCAGGGCGACCTGCCAAAGGCGCTGAAGATGATTACGACTGCGCGGCTCTCTGCCATGGAGGATGCCGTGCGTCTCTACCTGGTAGAGAGTGATCTGTTGTCAGATGCCAACAAGGGCATGCAGGCGATGGGGCTGCTTGATAAAGCGCTTGCCGAGCATCCGCAACAGGTGGATTTGCTCTATGCGCGCGGAATGCTGGGAGACGATATGGGATCTCTGCAGATCCTGGAGCGGGATATGCGCGCGATTATCAAAATTGACCCGGAAAATGCGCAGGCGCTCAATGCCCTTGGTTATACCCTCACCGTCTATGCCGACCGTCTGCATGAGGCGCGTGAATTGATCAATAAAGCCTATGCGCTGATGCCGGAGAGTGCTGCGATACTCGACAGCATGGGATGGGTTGAATTCCGCCTGGGCAACCTTGGCGAGGCGGAGAAGTATTTGCGCATGGCGGCAGAGAGGGATAAAGACAGTGAGATCATGGCGCATCTTGGCGAGGTGTTGTGGATCAAGGGGGATCGTGAAGAGGCAAATCAAATCTGGCAGGATGCGCTGCTGCTGGAACCTGAGAGTAAGCACCTGCTCGATGCCATGAAGCGGCTGCAACAGCAAAATGAGCAGTAATGGATCGATAACAGTTGAAATGTTGCCGGGTTAATCGATGAGTGTTAGCAGCGGCTGGCCAGCGCCGGCAAAACTCAACCTGATGCTGCATATCACGGGCCGCAGGGAGGATGGCTATCATCTGCTGCAGACAGTTTTTCAGTTTATCGATTACTCCGACGAGCTCTCTTTTGAGGTGATGCAGAGTGGCGTTATTCAGCAACTGACGCCAATTGCAGGTGTTGATGCAGAAGACGACCTGATTATTCGCGCCGCCCGATTGCTGCAGCAGCGCAGTGGCTGCAGTCAGGGTGCGGCAATCTCGATAGAGAAGCGTCTCCCCATGGGGGGAGGTCTTGGCGGAGGAAGTTCGGATGCCGCCACCACCCTGGTTGCACTGAATCACCTGTGGGGAGTTGGCATGGAGCTGGGCGAGCTTGCAGCACTTGGAGGAGAGCTGGGGGCAGATGTCCCCGTGTTTGTGCATGGAAACACCGCCTGGGCCGAGGGTATTGGCGATATTTTGCAGCCAATCGAGCTGCTGCAGCCGTGGTATCTGGTGGTAAAACCCCCGCTGGAGATCGCTACTGCAAAATTATTTTCAGATCAGGAATTGAAAAGAGACTGCTCTGCTATTACAATAGCCGACTTTACTGTCGGTGATAGACTCAATGTCTTCACTGCTGTGGTCAAAAAGCGGTATCCGGCAGTTGCAGAAATGATGAACCTGCTGGAAAAATTCGGAGATGTCAGGTTGACGGGTACGGGCGCATGTCTGTTTCTCAGCTTCGAGACAAAACAGCAGGCCACTGAGACAGCAGGGCAGATTCCGCAGCAGTGGGACTGCTTTGTTGCACAGGGTTTAAACAGGTCGCCCCTTTACCGGCGGCTTGACAATGCATAAAGAACCATTTTTGGGGCGTCGGCAAGCGGTTAAGCCACTAGACTTTGACTCTAGCATCGTAGGTTCGATTCCTACCGCCCCAGCCATATTTCATCTGCCGCCGCATCTCCAGGCGGGCGGCGGTTACATCATTTTCAGCACAACACCATGAGGGTGCTACCGTGGCGGCAAGCGGTATGATGGTATTCTCCGGAAATGCAAATCCGGAGTTGAGCAGCAAGATTGCGGAACGACTCGCCCTGCCTCTTGGCAAGGCAAAAGTCGGGCAGTTCAGCGATGGTGAAATCCTGGTAGAGATACAGGAGAATATCCGCGGACGCGATGTTTTTATCGTGCAGTCGACATCTGCGCCGACCAACGACAATCTCATGGAACTGCTGGTCATGATCGATGCTGTGCGCCTTGCCTCGGCGTCGCGCATTACTGCGGTCATTCCATATTTTGGCTACGCACGGCAGGATCGCCGTTCGCGTTCATCGCGCGTCCCCATTACAGCAAGATTGGTTGCCAAGATGATCAGCACTGCCGGAGCAGACCGGGTGCTAACCATGGACCTGCATGCAGATCAGATCCAGGGTTTCTTTGATATCCCGGTTGACAATGTCTATGCCTCTCCTGTGCTGCTTCAGGATGTCTGGTTAAGGCAGTATCCGTATATGATAGTGGTGTCGCCGGATGTAGGAGGCGTTGTACGCGCGCGTGCATTGGCCAAGCGTCTGGATGATGCAGATCTCGCTATTATCGACAAGCGCCGTCCCCAGGCCAATGTGGCGGAAGTGATGAATATCATTGGTGACGTCAAAGGGCGCACCTGCATCATAATCGACGACCTCGTTGATACGGCCGGTACACTCTGTCATGCCGCCGGGGCTCTCAAGGATAAGGGGGCCAGCAAGGTCTATGCCTACTGCTCCCACGCTGTGCTTTCGGGGCCGGCGCTGGTGAATCTGCAGCAGTCCCGGCTTGACGAACTTGTGGTGACTAACTCGATAGCACTTTCGCCTGAAGCGCAGAAGTGTGATAAAATTAGACAATTAAGCATTGCTGATCTGCTTGCTGAAACCATGCGCCGCATCAGTAATTCAGAATCCGTCAGTTCGCTGTTTGTGGACTGACAACTTCCCGGAAGAGCAGTTTTGTTGTTCTTTTGTCGGAAATACGCCCTGTTGAATCCTGGTCGCGGGTTGGCAGGGCTTTTCTTTTCATCAGCATTTATCAGGAGAAATCCATGGCTGACATGTTAACTATTATTGCTCAACCCCGTACTGACTCAAGGAAAGGTGCGAGCCGCCGCCTGCGTCACTCGGGTCTGGTGCCCGGAATTATCTATGGAACTGGCAGTGAACCGCAAAGCATCTCGGTGCAACATAACGAACTTGCGCATCAACTCGAGAACGAGGCTTTCTACTCATCTATCCTGAGTGTAGAGGTCGATGGAAAAGCACAGAAAGTCGTGCTCAAGGATCTGCAGCGCCATCCCGCCAGGCCTTTTATCATGCACCTCGACCTGCTGCGTATCAGCAGCAAAGAGGTGA
>JADWMH010000193.1 GCA_015767355.1 Gammaproteobacteria bacterium | reverse complement strand
TAGAGACATTGCGCCTTGAACTCGGGGGGAAATCATCAACCAACCCTCGTCAACGGCTGCCTCAATGCCTCGCGCATCAATGCCAGGTTTGCCCTGACACTCCTCTTTGACCGATTCAGTCACATAGATGCTGGAGAAAAGTGCTCGCAATACAGAAAGCGCATCAATACTGGCAAAGGCAATGAGTGGCCCCGCATCGGCAATTACGATGCGAGCCATCGACTCAGATCTTTGGTCTCATGACCCGTTGTCTCATCAGGACGGACAACATCAATCCCCAATTCAGCCAGGAACTGAAGAAATGCCTGCATCGAAAGACCGCTCAGGCGGGTAGCGCCCCCCAGTGAGAGTGTTCCATCCTTGAACAGGCTCGCTGCCAATGACGGCCTTATGGACTGTTCAGCATCGGTCACAGATTTATCCAGGTGAACGATAATGGCATTGGGCTCATCACCTTTCAAAACCAATACGGGCGATTCCTCCGCCTGACGAAGTGCAAGAGAAGGATTCTTCTTGAGATTTCTTACGTTTGTAGCGAACACTATCCAACTCCACGAGTACATGACAGCAATAGTATAGCATGGACTACACTGCGTGGACTACGTGACAGCACTCACACGCAACCCGATAATCAATACGATAATCAATAAGGGGTCGGTGACAAATGAGAATTATTTGTCACCGACCCCTTTTCCTTTTTTGACAGCGGCTTACTTCCAGCCCAGACTTTCATCACTCGTGAAGTTTCTCCTGCATGGTCCGGATTTCTGCTTTCAGTTCCCTGATGGTTTTATCGAGGTTTCGCAGGCGCGCATGATTTTTGCGCCATTCACGACCATCCTGTGCCGAGAGGCCGGAGGCGTAGACGCCGGGTTTTGTGATGGAAGATGTCACCATGCTCATACCCGTGACTGTTACGCCGTCACACAACTCCAGGTGACCCGCCAGGCCGACACCGCCGGCAAGCATGCAGTGTTTGCCGACGATACTGCTGCCCGATAGACCCGCATTCCCCGCGATAGCTGTATGCTCGCCAATAATGCAATTATGGCCGATCTGCACCAGATTATCGATGATGACGCCGTTGCCGATGACGGTATCCTTGACTGCACCGCGATCAATGCAGGTGTTGGCGCCTATCTCCACATCATCACCGATGACGACACGACCCGTCTGAGGAATCCTTATCCACTTGCCCTTGTCGTTGGCATAACCAAATCCATCACCACCTATCACGACCCCGGGCTGCAGCACGCAGCGTTCACCAATGATGCACATCCCGGCCACCATAACACCGCCTGACAGACGAGTCCGGTCACCAATTTGGCTACCTTGCTTGAGGATGCATCCCGGCCCGATATAGCATTCATCCCCAACTTTTACACCAGCTTCGATAACAGCCAGCGCATCCACCTGGGCAGTTGCTGAAATATTCGCATCGGCACTGACTGCTGCAGAAGGATGAATTCCGGCCACCAGCGACACAGGCGGATGAAGTTGCTGCGCTACTCGTGCGTATGCAACGTAAGGGTCATCGACAACCAGTGCTGTGACCGGACATTGCGCTGCATACTCCTGCCCAAGGATCACAGCAGAGGCGCTGGTTCCAGCAAGAAATCGAGCATAAGCCTTCTCATTCAGATAGGCGATACAACCTGGTTCAGCCGTATCGAGTGATGCAAATGAATCGACCACAACGGATGCATCACCAATGATTTCGGCGCCGATCAGTTCAGCGATCTGCTGCACTGACATTCCATCTGCCTGTTTGTCACTCATCAGGTTTCTGCTCCCATCAAATCCGCTAACATTGTTTGATCCTGCATAGGATGTGCTGAGGTACGAAGCGCATCGATTGCGCATGATGCGCGTGAGCATGATGCGGAAGCTTCGTACCTCAGCATATCCTACAGAATTCACAGATACATATCCAACAGCACTTGCGAGTGATACACTTCCAGAGGTTTCAGCCATACAGATGCATCACTCATGCCAGTTCATGCAATGAATGAAAACAGCCGCCTGCATCAGGTGCAGGCAATGCTGGAAAGCGGCGCCCTGCAACGCAGCGGTGTGCTGCTGAATGCGCTGACTGCTGCTGAAATCGCGCACCTTCTCGAGAGTCTGCCGTTAACTGAGCGTGAGATCCTGTGGGGACTGGTCGGCGATCAGGATGGCGAAGTGCTGGTGGACCTCTCTGACGAGGTCAGCGCTGATCTGATCAAAAAGATGGATACGGCTGAACTCCTCGCAGCTGCAGACGGTCTCGACCTCGACGATCTTGCCGACCTGATCCAGAACCTGCCGGCGACGCTGACCACGCAACTGCTCGATTCGCTCGACTCCCAGCGCCGCAAACGCCTGGAAAGCGTCCTCTCCTATCCAGAGGATACTGCCGGCGGCCTCATGGACGTCGATACGGTGACCGTAAGACCCGAGGTTTCACTCGATGCTGTGTTGCGGTTTTTGCGCTCCCTCGGTGACCGGGTTCCGGAAAACACCGATGCGCTGATCGTCGTCAACCGCGATGACCAATACCTGGGGATGCTACCGCTCTCCAGGCTGGTCTCGGGCAATCCATCGGATATCGTCGCCGAGGTGATGCGCCTTGACTTCAAACCCATCAATGCCAATCTCTCCGACAACGATGTCGCCAGCCGTTTTGAGTATCACGACCTGGTATCGGCACCCGTGGTTGACGACGACGGCAAACTGGTCGGACGAATCACCGTCGACGATGTCGTGGACGTCATCCGTGAAGAGGGTGAACACCAGTTCATGGGCCAGGCCGGACTCTCAGAGGATGAGGACATGTTCGCGCCGGTAATGATCAGCGCCAGACGACGCGCATTGTGGCTGGGCATCAATCTCATTACCGCATTTCTTGCCGCCTGGGTGATCGGTAATTTCCAGGGGACCATTGAAAAGGTCGTCGCCCTGGCGGTGCTGATGCCGATCGTGGCAGGCATGGGCGGCGTTGCCGGAACACAGACAATGACCCTGGCCATTCGCGGCATTGCGCTGGGTCAACTCTCCTCTGCAAACATGCGCTGGCTGGTGATCAAGGAGTTTGGAGTAGGCATGATCAACAGCCTCATCTGGGCCGTCATTATCGCCGTCATTGCCGGCATCTGGTTCCACGACATCAACATCGCCTGGCTGATCGGCGTCGCCATGAGCATCAACCTGCTTTCAGCAGCAGTCGCCGGCGCCGTCATCCCATTGCTGCTGGACCGCTTCGGCATCGACCCTGCGCTGGCGGGCGGCGTGTTCCTCACAACGGTGACCGATATCATCGGCTTTCTCGCCTTTCTGGGGCTTGCAACGCATTTTTTATTGTAGGTGTGATCGAGATCTGAGTGAAACAAAGCGTATCCTGCGTATTGACCCCTACGCCCCCTAACCCTCTTCCCCAGGAGAGGGGGATCATTACTCACACCTCAGCACTCGTTACTCGCTACTATGTTTTCCTCACACCTATGTACCGCTGTACCGCCTGCCAGGGAATGACGGTTGTTGTTTCATTTAAGCGAAAGCATTCGTGCCCGGCATAGACAATAATCGCCGGGGCGACCTTATCTTCTCCATAGGTAACACGAAAGGCGCGCAGTCCCCTTGTGTCGTGCCTGGTCAGGTTTTTTTTACATTTCATCTCTATTGGAAAAAGACGCCCATCCAGTTCCATGACAAGATCAACTTCAGCGCCTCCGCTGGTGCGCCAGTGGTAGAGTTATGGCGGCAGAAAACTTGATCCTTCTCCACCATGTGTATAGATGGTAGACTATATACACATTGGCTCTATGATGCATGGCGAGTGAAATTATGCGAACAAATATTGAAATTGATGACAACCTTATGGAAGATGTGCTCAAGGCAACAGGGTTGACGACTAAGAAGGATGTGGTGGAACTAGGCCTCAAAACCTTGATTCGGCTAAAAAAACAAGAAAGAATAAAGGGCTTTCGCGGCCAGCTTAAATGGACCGGTGACCTGGATGACATGAGAACTATGTCATCATGATCTTGGTCGATTCAGGCGTATGGATTGATTATTTCAATGGAGTTGACAATGAACAGACGGATACGCTGAACGGAACGCTTGGGATAAAGCCGGTAGCTGTAGGTGATTTGATATTGACAGAAGTTCTGCAAGGTTTCAGAGCGGATAAGGATTATGTGACTGCGAAATCACTTTTTGAAGACCTGATAATTTTTGATTTGGTTGGAAAGGATATGGCTATAAAAAGTGCGGAA
>JADWMH010000192.1 GCA_015767355.1 Gammaproteobacteria bacterium | reverse complement strand
GTGTCATTGGGCCCTGCTATTGTGAGGAGATGAATTGTTGCCGCCCTGGCGGGGACTGACTCTCAAGGGAGATGTAACCCGGTATCGCGGGTTCTCTTCTCTGGATGAGGCGCGGAGCGACTTGATCAGAGAGGTCCTAACCTAACACGAATACTACTGCAGCGACAAACGAGCGATGGCGCCATCAGCAACTCTCAATGCACCAATAGAGTGCCGATATTTTAAAAGATTTTTACCACGAAGCACACGAAGACCTCGAAGAAACAACTGGATACAAAAATGCCTTCGTGCTCTTCGTGGTGAGTATCTTTTCTATATTTAGAATTGCTGTGGGCCATGGGTGGATCAGACCGCCGATGACACAAAGGGTGGGATACCCTGAAAATCAGAAGCCGTAAATAATGCAGCGGCCTGTTTTCAGGAGATGGTGGAGATGATCTCTACTGTTGAGCTTCTTGAAAAGCTCTCAAAAGCTGTCATTTCGACTGAAAGGAGAAATCTTATACGTATTGATCAATAAGATCTCTCACATTCGTTCGAGATGACAAAATCCACCGCTTGCAAGTTTTGCAAGAGGCTCTGTTAATACGATATTGTCTGGGTCACGAACAGGTAGACGATGTAAGAGGTTAAGGCCGTTACAAAGATAATTTGTAGAGCGATACAGACTTTTGGAAGCCCGAGCCGGCATGATTGTAAAAGACCACAACGTTTTTGCACGTGCATCTGCGAAATCTCCTCTGAATTATTTTAATTTACAGTGTGACACAAATATGACAGTGAGATATTCGCATAGATGTATTGGGGTGTAAATTGCGAATTCTAATTTTTCCGGCTATTCAAATCCTCTGAATAACTTGAGAAAAATGCTGAAATCACAGTCTCATCAGGGGTCCCGGGGGTGTTTCCTGATGGCATCCGAAGAGAGTTTAGTATATTAGAACTTGGTTAAATAGCAAAGAGTTGATTTGGATCAATTACCAGGCGGATATGCTGGATCCCGTCATTGCGAGCGCAGCGTGGCAATCTGCTTGAGATTATTTCGCTGCGCTCATAACGAAGGTCACAGATCGGGTGTATCACTCCTGTTCGAGCAGAGAGAGAACCACACGCCCGTCAAACGACTTGAGATAGTGTGAGCCGGGGGTTAGGTAGATTGCTGATTTCCCCTGCAGCGCAGGCACCAGGTTCATGTCCTGACTGGCGGAAGGAACGATATTGTCATGATCGGCGCGTATTACCGATGTGTAACTGATATCCGGATGCGGCTGGCTATTGAGCCAAAAAAGCTCGGTTCCGGGACGCGCTGGAAGCAGGTCGGCAAAGAGTGCGCGCGAGTGACTGGCTGCGTCATAGGCATCCCCGCCGGCTATCTTTTTGACGACGTTGAACGGGCCGTGACTGCGGGTGACTTTCAGACCGTCGACAGCAAGCGGTGTACCCAGATGAGGGGCGGCAATGGTGATCAGATGAGTGACTTGTTGGGCGCCATAGCGCACCAGTGTCATGCGCGCCACCACGCCGCCGGCTGAGTGCCCGACCAGCGTGATTTTTTCATCCGGATGCCGTAGTTGAGCCTTTTGAAGCTGCTCCTGTAGTATGTCTGACTGCACCATCAAGGGTGCGTTAAAGGGAAGCTCTACCACGTACAGGGTTTTACCGCCTTGTGTTGCAGGCGGCGCCTGATAGCCTGCCATCAGCGGGCCGCCATCATGCCATCCATGCGCCGCCATGGTGGCAACGATGCCGCTTCTGTCCCATGTGATGCCGTTGGTGAGATAACCATGCACCAGAATTGTGACATCTGCGATTGCTGCTGACGGCAGCAGCAGGCAGGCCAGCAGAAAGTAGCGAATTCTCTTCAGCATCATAATTCTCCTGTATAGTGGAAACATCTCTTTTCTCTCGCCTGGTGTGCAAGAGAAAAGAATATTAGTAATTCCTAATATTCTAGGGCATTCCTCTCTGATTGTCCAGCTGTGCAGATAGGTTTTAGGTTTATGTGTGGAATATGTGGAGAGTTTCGTTTCGATCAGCGCGCAGTTGACCGAACTGTATTAGAGCGCATGAATGCAAGGCTTGCTCAGCGGGGGCCTGATGACGAGGGTTTGTTCCTACGTGAGAATGTGGGGTTTGGACACCGCCGCCTGGCGGTCATCGATCTTTCACATAAATCCCATCAGCCGATGGTTGACGAGGAACTGGGACTGACGCTGGTATTCAACGGCGCAATCTACAACTATCGGGAGCTGCGTCAACAGCTGCAAAGCAAGGGCTACAGTTTTTTCTCGGATGGTGATACCGAAGTTATCCTCAAGGCGTACAGGGAGTGGGGTGAACATTGTCCCGAGCACCTGATCGGAATGTTTGCCTTTGTCATCTGGGATCAAAAACGGCAGCAGCTGTTTGCGGCGCGTGATCGCTTTGGCATCAAGCCGCTCTACTACTCGCTGGACCAGCAGCGTTTTCGCTTCGCCTCGAATACCCAGGCGCTGCTTGCTGCAGGTGATGTGAACAGGGCCATCGATACAGAGGCGCTGCATTTTCAATTCACACTACATGCCGTTGTTCCTGCGCCGCGAACCATTATCCAGGGGATTCGCAAGGTGGAGCCGGGCTGCAGCCTCACCCTGGATGCAGCGGGCAATCTCAGCCAGCGCCGCTACTGGCGGCTTGATGCAACGCGCCCCGAGCAGGAACTCAGCGAAGATGAGTGGATCGAGGCCATTCATGAGGCGCTGCGCACTGCTGTGAAACGGCGAAATGATGTAGCCGATGTGCCGGTCGGGGTGCTGCTCTCGGGTGGACTCGACTCCAGCTTGCTGGTGGCGCTGCTGGCCGAACTGGGGATATCGGATATACGCACATTCTCGATAGGTTTTGAAGACCAGCCCGAAGAGAAGGGTAGCGAGTTTGAATATTCCGATCAGGTTGTCGAACGTTACAAGCCACGCCATCACAAGTTCCTGATCCCCAACGAGGATGTGTTGAAGCGCCTGCCGGAGGCTGTTGACGCCATGGCAGAGCCGATGTTCGGGCAGGATGCAGTCGCCTTCTATCTGCTCTCCGAACAGGTGTCGAAACAGGTCAAGGTGGTGCAGTCGGGGCAGGGCGCCGATGAAGTCTTTGGCGGCTACTTCTGGTATTCACGCATGCAGGCGGAGCAGGGCAGCGCCGTGGAGCGTTTTCGCAAGCACTATTTTGATCGTGATCATGATGAATATCTGCGCATGGTTTCATCCGCATGCCGGGTTGCTGATATCACCGGAGAGTATGTCGCACAACGACTGGGCGAACCGCAGGCTGACTCTTTTCTGGACCAGGCGCTGCGGTTTGATGTGACGACGCTGATCGTCGACGATCCTGTCAAACGGGTGGATAACATGACCATGGCGTGGGGACTGGAGGCGCGGGTGCCGTTTCTCGATCATCAGCTGGTTGAAGTGGCGGCCAAAAGCCCGCCGCAGTTTCGTCTCAAGCAGGATGGCAAGTATCCATTGAAGATGATAGCCCGTGGAATTGTGCCGGATGCGGTCATCGACCGGCCCAAGGGGTATTTCCCCATGCCTGCGCTTAAATATGTGCGCGGCGATTTCCTTGAGTTCATGCGTGATATCCTGGATTCACGGGCGTGTCGTGAGCGTGGGCTTTTCAATCGAAAATATATTGATATGCTGCTGTCGGCGCCCGAAATGCATCATACCCGCATTCAGGGGAGTAAGTTGTGGCACCTGGCGGTATTCGAGTACTGGCTGCAGAGGAATCTGGATCACAGCGTATAATCATGCTCCATGAAGGGTTGATATTTACTCTATGGTCCCCAATATTTTACTAATCCCTCAATAACTCCTTAAATGGTGGCAATTCATAGGATGTGCTGAGTGAAACGAAGCGCATCATTTTGGCGTATATATTGATGCGCCTCGTGCCTCGACACATCCTATGTAAAATCGAGCACACGGGGTTATTCAGAAGTTACTGCAATTTTTTTTATTTTTCAGGTAAATAGTATGGATGTACTAGAACGCATCAAAGAGCAGGTTGAAAGCAACCCGGTCATTCTCTACATGAAGGGGACTCCTCAGTTTCCCCAGTGTGGTTTCTCCTCACGCACGGCAGCGGCGCTGCAGGATTGCGGTGTTAAATTCGCCTATGTGAATGTGCTGTCCGACCCGGAGATATTCGAAAATCTTCCCCGTTTTGCTGACTGGCCAACCTTTCCGCAGCTCTATATCGACAAGGAGCTGGTCGGAGGCTGTGATAT
>JADWMH010000043.1:7315-11912 GCA_015767355.1 Gammaproteobacteria bacterium | reverse complement strand
ATGACACACTCTACACATAGGATGTGTCGAGCGGTAGCGAGGCGCATCGTTCAATGATATTACTCTACAGGATGCTGTTCCTTATCCACCCTGACCCAGCCAAAGTCGCTGAAGACGGTGAAGATCGCCGGCACCACCAGCAGCACCAGCACGGTTGCAGCCAGCAGGCCGAAGACGATGCTGGTGACCAGCGGAATGAGGATCTGCGCCTGCAGGCTCGTCTCCAGCAGCAGCGGGGTCATTCCTGCGGTGGTGGTAAGGGTGGTTAGCAGAATGGAGCGGAAGCGCTCACGACTGGCCATCTTCGCCGCTTCGGGAATCGAGTGCCCTTCGGCGGCGCGCAGTTTCAGAAACTCCACCAGCAGGATGGAGTTGTTGACGACGATGCCCGCCAGCGATACCGCCCCCATGATGCTGGGCATGGAGATCTCCAGTCCCATCAGCACGTGCCCCCAGATAACGCCGATCATCGACAGCGGGATGGCGACCATCACACCGATGGGTTCGATGTAGCTGCGGAACTGAAAACTGAGTAATATAAAAATCGCCACCAGGCCGATGGCAAAACCACGCACCATGGAGGAGCCGGTCTTACCCGACTCTGCCGCCTGCCCTTCGATGTCGATGCTGATATCTGGAAATTTCTCCCTCAACCCCGGCAAAAAGCTCTCGCCGGTGGCTTTGAGAATCTCGTCGGCATTGCCAAATTCGGTATCGACATCGGCGGTAATGGTGACTGTCCGGATGCCCTGGATGCGTTGGATGCGCGCATACCCCTTGCCCAGTTCAACATCGACGACCGTGCTCAGCGGCACCTGGTCTCCAGCGGCAGTGAGGATGCGGAAATCCATCAGGTCACTCACCTGGTTCCGGCCGGAGTCATCGAGGCGCACGCTGATTTCGTAGGATTCGTTGCCGGACTGCACCTCGTCAGCGGTGATGCTGAAGAAGGCGGCACGCAGCTGGGTGGCGATGGTGACGGCATCCAGACCGAAAGCAAGACTACCCGGTTTCAGGCGCAGACGAATCTCTGGCTTGCCCGGGCGCAGGTCGTCCGAGAGATTGATGACCCCCTGGTACTGCCGCAGCCACTGCTGCAGCTCCAGCGACGCCTGTTTGAGCTGGCGCATATCATCACCCTGCAGACGCACCTCGATCGCCAGTCCCGCCGGGCCGACCTGGGGCTCTTTGAAGTTAAGGCTGATAACATCGGGAAGTGTGCCGAGTTCACTGCGCCATCTATTCAGGAAGTCATCGGTGCGCCCGATCCGCTCTTCTGCAGTCAGCAGATCCACACTGATGGTCGCCACATGGGTTCCCGTTTCGTTGGCGTCGAGATTCTGGTTGTAGCGGATGGTGACGTCCTGCACCAGTTTCTGCTCCCGCGGCTGCAGCGGCGTGTAGTGATCATCGACACGCTGTAGCGCCCCGGTAATTTCTCTCACGGTCTCCTCGGTGCGCCACAGCGGCGTTCCCTGTGGCATCAGCAGGCGCGCCTCGATGGAGTCGCCATCGATGTCCGGGAAAGCAATGCGCTTCAGGTGGCCGCCGGCGAGCATGCCGATGGAGGCGAGGAACAGTGCAACGACCAGTCCCAGGAAAAGGTAGCGCCAGGTGATGACTAGATCCACGACACTGCCGAGGGCCTTGTTGCGCAGCCACTCGACGCCGTTGTCAAAACGCCGGCGGAATCCCGACAGCTTTTCATTATCCCGTTCACGCCCTTTGAGGGCATGTTCAAGATGATGCGGAAGAATCAGAAACGCTTCGAGCAGGCTGATTGCCAGCACTGCGATCAATACCACAGGTATCACTTGCAGCACCTTGCCCATATTGCCGCTGAGAAAAGCCAGCGGCACAAACACGGCAAAGGATGTCGCAAACGAGGAGAGCACGCCGGGCATCACCTGTTTGGTGCCGTCGATGGCGGCGCGCAGCGCGGATTTTCCGTTGCGCAGATGGGTGGCGATATTTTCGGAGATGACGATGGCGTCATCCATCAGCAGCCCCAGCGAGATCAGCAGCGCCACCATGCTAATCATGTTGATCGACTGCCCCAGCAGCGAGAGAATAAAAAGGCCGCCCAGGAACGAGACCGGCAGCCCCAGCGCCACCCAGAAGGCGAAGCGAAATTTGAAAAACAGCCACATGACGATGAACACCAGCACCAGCCCCTGCAAGCCGTTGGAGACCAGTATCTGCAGACGGCTGCGTACGATGCTGGAGTTGTCATTGGTCAGCGTCAATTTGACACCGGGCGCGGCCAGCTGCTGTTCATGTTCGACGAAAGCTTCTACAGCGTCAAAAACCCGCAGGGTGTCATCACTCTTGGCTTTATTGATCTGCAGCAGCGCCGCACGCTCTCCATTGAAGAGAATCTTCTCTTCATCCAGTTCAAAGGTATCGCGAATGATGGCGATATCGCCGAGTCGAAGCTCTCCGCCGCTGTCGCTGGCGCCGATGATCACCAGTTGTTTCAACTCTTCGGTGGTGCGCCGCTGATCCATGAAACGAATCAAATAATTTCGCTGCCGGGTCTCGATAGAGCCCGCCGGCAGATCGACGCTCTGGCGAGTGATCGCATTGGAGATATCGCTGATGCTGAGGCCATGGCGCTGCAGGGTCACGGCAGTGACCAGAACCTGCAGCTGGTGCTCGGAAAAACCGTTCACAATAACCTGCGATACCAGTGGCAGCCGCTGCAGGTCATCTTTGATCTGCTCTGCATAAGCTTTGAGATCCGGGGTGCTCATCGGCCCGCTGACGGCGAGTGAAACGACCTGATCCGTGCGTCCCAGCTGGCGGATGACAGGCAGCTCAACCTGGTCAGGAAAATCGTCGATCGCTTCGACCTCGCTCTTGACATCATCCATGAACTGCGTAAAACGCCCCTTCTCCGTCATCTTGACTGTCATGCTGGCACTGTTTTCGACCGCCTGGCAGCGCATCTCATCAACATCGTTGACGCTGTCGACAGCATCCTCGAGGCGTTGGCAAACCGCCAGTTCGACATCCTCGGGCGTGGCTCCGGGATAGGGCACTGTGATCTGCAGCTCCCGGGGTGCAAACTCCGGAAAGGTTTCACGCTCCAGTGTCGGCAGTGCAGAGACGCCGAGCACCAGCAGAAACAGCATCAACAGGTTTGACGCCGTAGGGTGTTTGGCGAAAAAGCTGATCACTTGCTGTCACCTTTGACTGATACAAGCAGCTGCTGCAGCGTCTCCTCATCATCAACAATCTCCAGCAGCATGCCGTCGATGGCCGGCGCGAGATCCGAAAGCACGATCTGCTCGCCGGCCTTGAGCCCATCCTTGATAATGACGTAGTCAGCGCCACGTGCAGCCGTGGTCACAGGACGCCGCTGCAGGCGTTTCTCTGCATCAACGACATAGACCATCTGGTCATGCAGGGCGCTCAGCGGAATCACGATGACATCACGATAGGGAGAGCCTTTTAGCTCGACATTGACAAACAACCCCTTGACCAGCGGAGGACGCTTGCCCGGCTGCACCCGTGCATAGGGCTGATCGACCTCGACGATCACACCCACGGTGCGGGTGCGCGGATCGAGCTCGTCGCTAAGGCGTTCAACAGTTGCGTCCCACTCGATGGAGTGATCGCCCTGCTGCAACAGCACCCGCGCTGTAAGTCCGAGCTTCTTGCCGAGTTCGACATCCGCTGCCTCGGCGACATTCACCACCTCCATGGAGTGAATCAACCCTCCAAGACGCCCCATGGGAATCTGCACCGCGACTTCCGCCGTGTCGATGCCGTCGGCAACTATCATCGCGCCAAGTCGGTCGTTGACCAGCTGTTGATACTCGACCGCAACCTTGGAGATGCGGCCATTGAACGGCATGGTCACCGTGGTGCGTTCAAGGTTCAGTTTTGCAGCCGCGAGCTGCGCCTCCAGCTTCGCCAGCTCCGCCTGCAGCTTTTTGCGCTCGATCGGATAGAGCGAGATGCTGTTGAGCTGTGACTGCACACTCTGTTTCTGCTGCAGATAGACGCGCTGCTCCTTTTCATACTCGGAGTAGGAGACCGTCTTGTTGGCCAGCAATTTCTCTTTGCGCTGCAGCTCGCCTTCGGTAATTTTCAACGCTTGCTGCTCAATCTGCAACGATGCCTGTGCATTCTGCTCCTGAACCTCGATTTGGGACAGCTGTACCCTGGTGCTCTCTATCGCTGTTTCGGCCTGCACGATTGCCAGCTCGTAATCGCTCGGATCGATCTTCAGCAGCACCTCGCCTGCGCGGATCAGCTCCCCCTTCTCGAGACGCGGATGCATTTCGATCACCTTGCCGCTTACCTGGGCGACAGCACTCCACACCTTGCCTGGCTGCACATTGCCGGTCGCTGTCAGGTGCGGCACAACGTCACTCTGCGGTACAGAAATCACCCGCACAGTCGTGGTTCTCTCTGCAACGGGAAGCTGCACGGGTTTGCTGCTGTTTTTTTTCTGAATCACAAAGATGCCGACGCCAATCAGAATTGCGGGGATGATCAGGAGACGTTTTAAGCGATGTTTTTTCATGGGATTTTCATATCATCGGAGTGTTTATAGGAAGCGTACATGGCCATAGGATGTGTTGAGCGG
>JADWMH010000043.1:0-7215 GCA_015767355.1 Gammaproteobacteria bacterium | reverse complement strand
CATAGGATGTGTTGAGCGGCAGCGAAGCGCATCGCATCGATCGGAATTAGAAGTCATTCCGCCTGTTCAACGACCAGTTTGAAACCCGCATGGCAGCCGACACAGTTATCCATCAACGCGGCCATCTGTTCCAGAATATGATCCCTGTCGCCCAGCTGTTCGGCATCCAGCGCAAGTTGATCGAATTTACCATGGGTTTCAAAACCCAGTTTTTTGAACCCTACTGGAAGCTTGGCAACCAGTGACAGCGGCACTTCACCCTGCGCAGCTCTGCCAACCCGGTGTGCAGCCTTTGCCACAGCCTGCATATCATCCTTAACTGCAGCCCTGGTAATCTGCTGTACCGACAGCAGAAAATCGCGCATCTCGGTCAATACCAGGTCACGTTCTCCATCGCTCAGCATAATCGCGGTGCGTTCATCACTCGATGGCGCCACACTGCCCTGGACAATGAATTTATAAGCGCCGGCAGCGACGAATAGCAGCAGAACCAGCAACAACCCCCAACACAACTTGCACATACACAACTCCCAATAAACAAATTGAATGGATTATAGAGGAAATTTATCCTCAAATTCTCTATTTTAATAATGGAAAAGCTGAAAGCCAATGATCCATATCAACCCCTATTTCTGGGCCAGCGGCGGCTTGCTGTCTGTTGCTATGCCACTGACATGACGAAACAGCGCCGCTGCTCGATTGATGAATGAGGAGTCATGTCCGCCAATGACGAGGGAGTAGGCTCCCCTTCCGGCGCGCAGAGTTGAGTAGTAATGCCATGTGGAATCACTCTGCTGCTCAAGGATATAGGAGTTCTGAAACTCACCGGCGCCGATCAGTGACACCAGAAAAGCCTTCAGCGGGTTGACGTTTTCAGTCGTCACCACGATGCGCCCCGGTTTGCTGCTGACGCGCATACGGTAAACGCCCTCGGAGATCCCCCTGTTCTCACGCTGGTAAAAGAGCAGAGGTTTTCCTGACTTGACCTCCCGCAGTGAAAAATCCTTACGTTTACCGGACTTGTCAGCCGACTGCAACGCATGGGTCTCTACGAAGAGTTGTGTCCAGTGCTGTTCGGTAACCGTCCAGTATTTCACTGATTGCAGCGTGGAGATACGGCCTATGTGTTCAAGCAACGCATCCTGCCCGCCGCTCCAATGGAAAGTTCCGGCAAGCATCACCAGCACCGTGTAGTCCTCCTTTTTCCATTCCAATTCCAAAGGAGGCGTCCACTCCCTGCTGGTGGATTGCCATACTGCACTGTTGGGTTTGGCGCCCATGGAGGGGTACTCCAGCCACTGCCATGCCGGAGCAGCGGTAAGCGGCGAGTAGATAAGCAATAGTGACAGCGGAATCAGGAATCGCATGTATCGTTGTTGATAGCGTGGTGAATGGAGATATTGTATAGGATGTGTTGAACGACAGCGAAGCGCATCACATTGATTACGCTGGAACGAAGGATGGGGATTTTATAATTTACAGGCGATGATGATATCCATGACGTTGGTTCCAGTCGGGCCGGTGTGAATCAAATCGCCACTCTGCGCAAGAAACTGGTTCGCATTGGCACTTAGTCGTTGTCCAAAAATAACTTCCCGATCCTGCTTGCCCTGTTGTCCGTCTTCAGCGTTGCAGCAAGAGTTACATAACGCTGCTATGCGCCCCTTGCTGTGCCTTGAATACGAACAGCATTGCTGCGCGATATCGGGAAGTTATTTATGGACAACTCCTTAGCAGATAACTCTCTGCGTCCAGCCCCTGCACCTCTCCACGCATCACCGTGGCGCCATCAATCAATGCACCGGCATCATCGCTGTTGCCGTCGACGCCGTCTGTGCCGGCGCTCAACAGCAGCACATTCTCACATCCATGCAGCTGTATCGCTGCGGCCAGGGCCAGATGCTGGTTACGGCCTCCTTTGCCCGGATTTGGCGGCAGCTTCACCGTTGTCTCCCCTCCCCACAGATGAATTCCCGATGGCGATCAGTGCGATCTCAGCTTGCGGCTCTGACTGCAATGCTTCAAAGACCAGACGATGCGGAGCGACAGCATGCAGCGCTGCGTTGAGGATTTGCAGCATCTGTTGGCGGATGAGGTTATTGGAGAGAGAGGTATTCATCGATAAGCAATAATTGTAGGGGGGATAAGCGTCAGCGCATCCACCATGATGTTGGCGCATCTTTCATGATTGATGCGCTTCGTACCTCAGCACATCCTATGTTTGTTTAGCCAATTGATCCAGACTTTTAAGAAATGACTTTTTCTATCATGATTGAAAAATAACAGCTACTCTATAGACAAACCACACTGAATGAATCGCTCACATGACAACCATCACCAAAGCTGATTTTATTGACTCGATTGCAGATGCGCTGCAGTTCATCTCCTACTTTCACCCGACGGACTACATCCACGCGCTGACAGAGGCCTGGGAGAGGGAGCAGTCAGCGGCAGCCAAAGACGCCATGGCGCAGATACTCTATAACTCACGCATGTGTGCGGAGGGGCGGCGCCCGATCTGCCAGGATACCGGGCTCGTGGTGGTGTTCCTCAAAGTGGGTATGGGCGTGCGCTGGGAAACCGATACCGATGTCAATGCCATGGTCAACGAGGCTGTCAGACGCGCCTATTCACATCCTGACAACGTGCTGCGCGCCTCGATGGTGAGCGACCCGCTGGGGGCGCGTATAAACACCGGCGACAATACCCCCGCGATCATTCACACCGAGTTCGCTCCGGGCGACAAGCTGGAGATCAAGCTGGCGGCCAAGGGCGGCGGGTCGGAGAACAAATCACGCTTCAAAATTCTGAATCCCAGTGATTCACTCAGCGACTGGGTGGTGGAGACGGTTCCTCAGCTGGGCGCAGGCTGGTGTCCTCCGGGCATGCTCGGCATCGGCGTCGGCGGCTCCGCCGAGAAGGCGATGCTGCTTGCCAAGGAGGCGTTGATGGAGCCCATCGATATTCATGAACTGCAAAGCCGCGGACCGGTCAACCGCAAGGAGGAGCTGCGCCTGGAGATTTTTGACAGGGTCAATGCGCTTGGAATCGGCGCACAGGGACTGGGCGGCCTCACCACCGTGCTGGATATCAAGATCAACGATTTCCCTACCCATGCCGCATCGCTGCCGGTTGCCCTGATTCCCAATTGCGCTGCAACCCGGCACATCGAATTTTCACTGGATGGATCAGGCCCTGCGGTGCTGACGCCGCCTGCGAGAAGTGAGTGGCCGGACGTTGTGTGGAAAGCGGATGAAAGCGCCAGGCAGGTCGACCTCAACAACATCACCCGCGAGGAGATTGCCGACTGGAAGCCCGGGGAGCGGCTGCTGCTCAACGGCAAGCTGCTGACAGGGCGGGATGCCGCCCACAAACGCATTCAGCAGCTGCTTGAAGCAGGTGAACCGCTGCCTGACGGCGTCGATTTCAACAACCGTTTTATCTACTATGTCGGCCCGGTCGACCCGGTTGGGGATGAAGCCGTTGGCCCCGCAGGACCGACGACGGCGACCCGCATGGACAAATTCACCGACATGATGCTGGATCAGTTGGGACTCATCGGCATGGTAGGTAAAGCCGAGCGCGGCGCCACAGCCCGTGAATCCATCAGGCGGCATGGCGCGGTCTACCTGATGGCTGTCGGCGGCGCGGCCTACCTGGTTTCAAAGGCGGTAAAATCATCACGCGTTGTTGCTTTTGAAGAGCTCGGCATGGAGGCGATCCGGGAATTTGACGTGGTGGAGATGCCGGTTACCGTAGCGGTCAATGCCAGGGGGGAGTCGATACACGAGACCGGCCCCAACGAATGGCGCATCAAAATCGAAGAGATCGGCAGGCCGGGATGAAGTTACTTCACGGTCAGACAACCGCGAAATAACCATATGAACATCACCTTTCGCAACGTCCGCATCACCATTTTGCTGATCATCCTGGCAGTGGTCTCCATCAACACCTGGCTGGGAATCAAACGCACCACCGACTGGGATCATCCGTTATGGATCGTCATCTATCCGCTCAATGGCGACGGCAGTCAACTCAGCGCCGATCGCATCAGCAGACTCGCAATAAAAGATTTCTCACCCATCAACCGCTTTATGCAGCGCGAGGCAAAACGCCATGGCATTGCCATCCAGCGTCCCGTTGCGCTGCAGCTAGCCGACGAGGTGACAACGCCGCCGCCTGCAACCCCCACTGTCGATGAAAACCCGCTGCTGATTGCCCTGTGGAGCCTGAAGATGCGCTGGTGGGCCTGGCGCGCCGATACTTATGAGGGCCCACGCCCTGATATCCGCCTCTTTATCGAGTATTTCTCACATGGCGATCAACAGGGAACGCTTGAAAACTCGTTTGGACTGCAGAAGAGCCGTATCAGCATCTCACGCGTGTTTGCCGCTCATAGCATGCGCTCGCAAAATCTTGTGGTGATGACCCATGAACTGCTGCACACCCTGGGAGCCACCGACAAGTATGACTATGCAACCCTGCTGGCGCAGTATCCGCAGGGATTTGCCAATCCCGACAAACAACCGCTCTACCCGCAAAGCAGGGCAGAAATCATGGCCGGGCGTATTCCATTGAGTGAAAGCAGGGTAAAGATGCCCGCCTCATTGAAGAGCTGCATGGTTGGACCAGTGACTGCGAAAGAAATCGGCTGGTAATATAAGTGGGACTATGTGACGCCGCCAGGCTGCAGGGTGAAGAGAAATGCAGCGCCGCCGCCCGTTGGCGTCCCGATCCGGATCTGCTGCCGATGCATCTCGATAATCTTTTTCACGATCGCCAGGCCAAGTCCCGCGTGGTCATCGCTGCGGCTTGTGTTGTCCGCTCGAAAAAAGTGATCGAATACCCTTGAGCGCTGCGACTTGGGGATTCCCGGACCGCTGTCTGACACGCTGACCACGACCTGCTTGCCGCCTCCGGCAACGTTGATCCTTATCTCTCCCGCAGGAGGCGTATGCTGCAGAGCATTGTCGATCAGATTATCCAGCAGTGACTCGACCAGACCGATATCGGCGATCACATGCAGGTTCTCGGCGCCCTCCTCAACAGAGAGTTTGATCTCCTGCTGCTGCGCCCTGATGCTGAACTTGTTGACGACATCGTAAACCAGCTCAAGGATGGAAAAATCTTCGGCTTGCAGACGCCTCTCATTGGCCTCCAGGCGCGCATATTCGAACAATTGCTCAATCTGCTTCTGCAGCCGATGCGTCTGCTTCAAAGCGATGCCCAGGTAGTGGTCAAGTTGTTCGTCATCGAGCTGCTGCTGTTTGAGCATCACCGTTTCGAGGTAGCCCTGGATCGACGCCAGAGGCGTGCGCAGGTCATGGGAGATGCTGGCGAACATCTGCCGTCGCGCCTGGTCATTGTGTTTCAGTCTGGACCATTGCCGCGCAATATGACGGCTCATCTGTCCAATCTGTGCATCCAGCCGATCGATTTCATCCCCCTGCATGGATGGATTTTCATGGAACAGATCCGCAGTGTGAAAGTCTGACTCCGCAAACGTTGTAACCCGCTGTTGCAGCGAGTTCAGCCGCCGCGTGAGGCGGTTAAAGATGAACAACCCGGCCAGCAGTCCCAACAGCAGGCTTCCCGCCAGGGCCGCACCACCGAGCACGATCAGATAGCGCTGACTCTGCAGTTGATAAGCAGCCGCGTACTCCTCTCCCTGCAGCACCACGTAGAGATACCCCTGTGCATGATCTGCATCAGGTATCGGCGTGACCGAAAAAGGCTTCTGCCGTTCATGGGAACGCGGATCGTCACCGAGCAGCGGAAACATCGGCTTGCCATCGAGAAACGCGTGAATGGCATCCAGGCTGACGCTGTTGCGTTTGACCACGCCGGGATCTGCCGAATAGGAGAGAATCTTCCCCTCTAAATCAAGATAGTAGATCTCGATCGCCGGGTTGATCACCATGTACTGCATGAAGGTATGCTTCATCGCCTCGTGATCGATGACCCCTTCATGCACGATGCGCTGATCCTGCACCAGGCCAGCCGCCAGATTGCGGTTGAGCTGTTGCTGGACTTTCTGATCGAGCCGGTCGAGCATCACCAGAGAGAAGAGCATGTAGAGCAGGCCAACGCCGATCAAAACGATGCTCAACGCCAGCGCCAGCTTGGCGTAGAGTGAATGAAAAACGCCCTTGAACCACCTCATTGCGATTCTGCCATAAAGCGGTAGCCAACGCCCCAGGCTGTTTTGATATAGCTGGGCTTTGCCGGATCCGGTTCGAGCTTGCCGCGCAGCCGGTTGATGTGCGAATTCACCGTATGTTCATAGCCCTCGTGATTATAACCCCATACCTGCTCCAGCAACTGCATGCGGCTGAAAACCTCACCGGGATGGGAGGCAAAATAGAGCAGCAGATCAAACTCCTTCGGCGTCAGTTCCAGTAATTCGCCGTCACGCACCACTTCGCGGCGTCCGGTGTCGATCCGCAGTCCCTTGAAAAGATATTTTTTAGACTCGGCCACCCCGCTCATCGCATCGGTGCGGCGCAGCAGCGCCTTGATCCGCGCCAGCAATTCCATCAGGCTAAACGGCTTGGTCAAATAGTCATCTGCGCCGATTTCCAACCCCAACACCCTGTCCATCTCGGATGACTTCGAAGTCAGCATGAGAATCGGCGTATAGCTGTTTCCATCAGCACGGATGCGCTTGCACACCTCAAGCCCGTCCATCAGCGGCAGCATCAGGTCCAGAATCACCACATCGAAGCGACGCTGCCGGTAACTTTTCCAGCCGGCCTCACCGTCATGGCAAACCATGGTCTCATGACCGAGATCCGCCAGATGCAGACGAATCAATTCGGCAATGTCTTCGTCATCTTCGATGATAAGTATCTGCTTGTTCATTCAGAAAGTGTCTCTTGCTCGATGACTTATCTTAATGCAGATCAGTATTGCGTGTATCACAAAACCATAACAATCTGGATTGCCGCGTCGTTCCACTCCTCGCAATGACAAGTACGCCTTATGACTGGTGCAATACTCTATGCTTATTGCACCCTACAATGTGGTTTTTACTTTAACTTATTCCTTTTTCTTATTGTTTATTCTATAGTTTAATAAATTATCAATTTTATTGACGCCCATACAACCCCACCTATCTTGCAATATTTCCCATCTCAAGCTGTCTATACTTAGAGAGGAGATGCCTGAACAAGAAGAAGAATCAGAGTCGTCCATCTGAGGAGGAGATCTATGACT
>JADWMH010000042.1:4961-12044 GCA_015767355.1 Gammaproteobacteria bacterium | reverse complement strand
TGAATATCCGTTTAGTTTTTTTCACCGTGCTGCTGATGGCGCTGATGCTTCCCGCCCAGGCACTGCAGTTAAGAGATCCGGAGAGCCATTTCTTTGACGAGACTTTTGGCGATCTTCAGGAGGAGCTTGCAACTGCAAAAGAGCAGGGAAAAAAGGCGATCCTGATCATGTTCGAGATGGAGGAGTGTCCCTTTTGCAGGCGTATGAAAGCTAAAGTACTGAACCGCGATGATATTCAGGAGTACTTCAGGGAACACTTTCTGATTCTGACGATGGATGTCGAGGGCGATCTTGAAATCACGGACTTCCAGGGGAATGCAACGACGCAGAAGGAGTTTGCGCTGAAGCAGTTCCGTGTGCGCGCCACTCCGGTGTTTCAGTTTGTAGACCTCGATGGCAGGCCAATCAAAAAAGCCCGCTATACCGGCGCCACCTCGGATGCCGACGAGTTCATGCTGCTGGGTCAATATGTGGTCGACGAGCGCTACAAGGAGACCTCGTTCGTGCGTTACAAGCGGCAGATGAAGCAAGAGAAGAAAAGACTTAAAGAATGAACCACGAAAGACACGAAAAGCACGAAAAGCACGAAAATAATAAAGAAATAATGCAGCATCCTGGGAAAACCTGTCATCCTGAGGGAAGTGAGGTACCAACGACGAGGGATCTTACAGGATTGAGTGCTAAGATCTCTCCTGCGTCGAGATGACAATTTTCGTCAAATAAAGTATGCAAAAAGACAACACTAATTTTCGTGCCTTTCGTGGTTAAAAAAAGAAGATCGCACTGATGGAGAAAATAATCCGAATCTCTCTCTGCCTGATACTTGTGTTGATGACATCTGCTGAAGCGCATGAGTCTTCGATGCCGGACTATCTGACGCTGCAGCAGGCGCTGGCGTTTGTGAACGAGTCGCATCCCGGCGTGCAGCTGGCGGCCCGGCAGCAGTTTGAAGATCGGATATTGCAGTGTCAGCAGTATGAACTGTTGCTCAATGCGCCGGGGCTGCTGCAGGGCAGCTGTGGTTACTGGCAATTTATACCTCCGCTGCTGCAGCAGAAGCTGCTGGTGATGCGGCGTTTCCTCGATGTGGCGCTGGCGGATCAGAGGGCTGCGCGCGACAGCGAGGCGATGTCCATCGCCTATATACGCCAGGATCGGATCAAAAATCGTGTGCAGCTGGGGCAGCGATCCGAGCTGGAATTCGCTGCGCTTGATGCCATCTATCAGCAGGTGCGCCGGACTTTTCTGGTGAGTGAAAGCATGCAGCGCATCAGCCGTTCACTGCTGGCAATCGCACTCAACCACACGCATCAGCTGCCGCGTGAAGTCGTGCCGCCTGATCTTGCAATTCTCCATAATGCGAAGCGGCCTGACGAAGAGAGCGTGCTGAGCAACATCGAGAAAAGCAATCCGCTGCTGCAGCAACTGCGAACTGCAGATGACAGTGCCCTTGAAATCCTGACGCGGCAATATCTGCGCCAGGCGGCTCTCGAACAGCTGCTCTCCATTGCTCTGCTGGAGGCGCAGCAGCGTGAAAACAGCGTTGAGATCGATTATCGTGATCTCTATCTGGATCGCAGCCGCACTCTCTATGAACTGGAGGTCAAGGCGGATCTTGGTGATGCCATGACCAATCAGACAACAGCGCGGCTGGCGCAGATGGAGACTGACTACCAGCTGTTGATGAGTTGGGCGGTGCTGGATGCTCTGCAGGGCAGGTCACCTTTGTTTCACGACCAGAAGGTCGCTCCTACAGGAATGCGTTAACTCCAGACGTAGGAGTGGTCTTCTGGCCACGATTGAAAGAGAGAGTATGCTGCCCTCATGCACGGGCTTTTGAGAAGTTACCATGACTATGAAAAAAATCATTTTTTCGCTGCTGCTGTTAATGCTGCACTCCATGCTGTATGCAGAGCCTCTGCGGGCGCGCCTGGAATGGGCGCACGTGGTTGAACTGCGCGCTTTTGAAAACGGGGTCGTCGAACAGGTCAATGTCCTCGAGGGGCAGTATGTCAAGCAGGGAGAACTGCTGCTGACGCTGGATCCGCGTGATTATGCTATTGCAGTGCGCTCAGTCGCTGCGCGAGTCAAGGAGACCCAGGCCAAACATGACAAGAGACAGCGCGAACATGGCTGGGAGAGTGAGCTCTACGAGCGCGGTCTGATTTCAGACAATGAGTTGCAGGATGCCAGGGTTGCTTTGCTGCAGGCAGAGAGTGAGATGGAGGCGGCGCAGGCCGGGCTTGCAAAGGCGCAGCTTGGGCTGGAGCGCTCCGTACTCAAGGCGCCTTTTGATGGCGTGATCGTTGCCGTGCGCGCCTGGAAGGGCCAGGTAGTGCTCAAAGCACTGCAGAAGGAGGCTCTGATTGCGCTGGCCGAGGGTCGCAAAATGGTTGCCCGAGCCAGGGTGTCTGCTGACCATGTCGATGAATACCGCAGCGGTCAGGCTGCCCGCGTCAAGATTGAAAACCAGTGGCGCGACGGCGTTATCTATCGTATCGGCGCAGTCTCCGAAGGTGTGCTTGAATCCGGTATAGCCTATGCGGTTGATACACTCATCGAAGTGAAGGAGAACGAAGTGATGAGGCCCGGACAATTCTGTATTGTAGAAATCAAAAAAGAAATCAAACGAGAAACCAGATGAGCTGTATGCAATGCCGCATTTCAGGGCGCGTGCAGGGAGTCTTTTTTCGTGACTCCACGCGTAAGATAGCTCGTCAGCTGGGTCTTCGCGGCAGTGCAGTCAATCTCCCGGACGGCAGCGTGCAGGTCGTCGCCTGCGGAGAGCAGAAGAGTCTCGAAGTGTTGAAAAATTTTCTCGCCGAGGGACCGTCCAGAGCACGCGTCGACCGGGTGAATTGTGAAGTTGTCGAAATCGATCCGCCAGCCGGTTTTCGCATCGGCTGAAATGCCCTCACCTAAAACCTAAAACCTAAAACCTAAAACCTAAAACCTCCCCCCATGTATAAAAACGCCTCAGCAAACACCATCTATCTGAAAGACTATCGTCCCTCGGCTTTTCTCATCGAGAGCATCGATCTCTACTTTGATCTCAGGGAGAAGACGACGACAGTGCGCTCTCGCCTGGTTATGAGACGTCATGCCGAAGCAGACCGGAGTGAATCCCTGTGGCTCGATGGCGAGGAGTTGAAATTGCTCGCCATCTCGATCGATGGCAAGGCCTTGTCTGATGACCAATATCTACTGGAGAACAGCGGGCTGCGCATCCATTCGCTGCCGGATCGTTTTGTACTCGAGACAGAGGTTGAACTGGCTCCGCAAAACAATACTGCACTGGAGGGGCTCTATCTCTCCAATGGTCTCTACTGCACGCAGTGCGAGGCGCAGGGTTTTCGACGCATCACCTACTATATCGACCGTCCTGATGTGATGGCTCGCTTTAGCACCACCATCGAAGCTGATGCAGGGCAATTCCCCGTGCTGCTCTCGAATGGCAATCCGCAGGGTCTGGAGGCGCTGCCGCAGGGGCGCTGCCGCATCACATGGGAGGATCCATTCCTCAAACCGGCCTACCTGTTTGCGCTGGTTGCAGGTGATCTGGCGTTGCTGGAGGATCGCTTTACCACATCTTCAGGTCGAGAGATCGCTCTGCGCATCTATTCGGAGCCGCACAACATCGGCAAATGCGGCTTTGCAATGCATTCCCTGAAACAGGCGATGCGCTGGGATGAAGAACACTACGGGCGTGAGTACGACCTCGACATCTTTATGATCGTTGCCGTGAATGACTTCAACATGGGGGCGATGGAGAACAAGGGACTCAATATCTTCAATGCCAAGCTGCTGCTTGCAGATCCCGCCACGGCAACGGACAGGGACTACCAGGCGATCGAAGGTGTGGTTGCACATGAATATTTTCACAACTGGACCGGCAACCGCATCACCTGCCGCGACTGGTTCCAGCTGAGCCTCAAGGAGGGGCTGACCGTCTATCGTGATCAGGAGTTTTCTGCGGATATGGGCTCGCGCAGCGTCAAACGCATCCAGGATGTGCGCATGCTGCGTGCGCATCAGTTTGCCGAGGATGCCAGCCCGATGGCGCACCCGGTTCGCCCTGACTCCTACATCGAGATCAATAACTTCTACACCCTGACAGTCTATGAAAAGGGCGCCGAGGTGGTGCGTATGCAGGCCAACCTGCTGGGTCCCGAGGGTTATCGCAGGGCGACGGATCTCTATTTTGAGCGCCATGACGGCGGGGCCGTCACCACCGATGATTTTGTCAGCTGCATGCAGGACTCAAGTGGCAGGGATCTATCCCTGTTCAAACGCTGGTACTCCCAGGCGGGTACGCCGCAGCTGCATGTCACCACCAGCTATGATCAACACAGCGGCGGCTACGAGATGAAGGTTGTACAGTCCTGTCCGCCGACCCCGGGCCAGCCGCACAAGCAGCCGTTGCATATTCCATTTGCCATCGGCCTGATGAATGCTGAAGGTGAGGATCTGCCGGTTACACTGCAGGGAGAGCAGCCCCAACAGGTAGCTACGAGAGTACTCGAACTGCGTGAAACTGAGGCGGTTTTTCATTTCAGCGGTCTTTATCACAAGCCGGTTCCGTCATTGCTGCGCGGATTCTCCGCTCCGGTGAAACTGGTGTATGACTACAGCAATGATGAGCTGATGTTCCTCATGGCGCATGACAGCGACGGTTTCAGCCGCTGGGATGCGGCGCAGATGCTGCATTTAAGAGTCCTGCTGCAGCGTGTCGCAGATGCGAATAGTGCGCTTCCGGACGGATACCTCGATGCTGTTCGCAAGGCGCTTCTGGATAAAAAATCAGATCCTGAATTGCTCTCAGAGGTACTGCTGCTGCCCTCGGAGAGCTATATCGGCGACCAGATGGAGATCGTTGCTGTGGATGCGGTTCACTATGCCCGCGAGGCGCTGATGACGGAGATTGCCGCTGCACTGCGTAGTGAGTTTATGGAGGTCCATGCACACAATGTTCAGCACGGTGACTACGACACCAGCCATGCCTCGATTGCCCGCCGCGCGCTGCGGAACCTGTCGCTGGCTTATCTCTCCCATCTGGATGATGCAGAGGTTCGCCAGTTGATCCTGGACCAATATGCCATGCAGCACAATATGACGGACGTGATGGCCGCACTGTCGCTGGTGGTGCATCGCGGCTGGAGCGAGAGCGCCGGCCTGCTGGCTGATTTTGAGCAGCGCTGGAAGAGTGAGCAGCTGGTGATGGACAAATGGTTCAGTGTGCAAGCATCTTCAGCGGGTGGGAAGACATTAGAGCGCGTCACATCGCTGATGCAGCATCCTGCTTTCAATATGGGCAATCCCAACCGGGTGAGATCCCTGATTGGCGTCTTTGCCGGAGCCAACCAGGTGCAGTTTCATCGTGCGGATGGGGAGGGCTACCAACTGCTGGCCGAGGTGGTTCTGCAGCTCGATCACAGCAATCCTCTGCTGGCGGCGCGGCTGATTCGCCAGATGAGCCGTTGGAGGCGTTTTGATGCACAACGCCAGCAGTTGATGAAGCACCAGCTGCAGCGCATTCTTGCAGCAGAGGGGCTCTCAAAAGATGTCCGGGAAGTCGTATCACTGAGCTTGCAATCATGAAAAGGGCGCTCATTGTAGTTTCTCACGGAAGCCGCCGTGAAGCATCGAACGAGGAAGTCAGACGGCTTTCACAGCAACTGTCAATTCATCAGCTGAACAGTTTTGACGATGTATCGGCGGCATTTCTGGAGCTCGCCGAACCATCGATTCCCGATGGAGTTGCGGCGGCTATTGAACGTGGAGCGGATGAGGTGACAGTTCTTCCCTATTTCCTCTCTGCCGGCCGTCATGTGACGCAGGATATTCCCGCTGAAGTCGATAAGGCGCGCCGTCAGAATCAGGATGCAGTGATTCGTATAGCACCCTATATCGGTCGTGCGCCGGAGATGGCGGATATTGTGCTGCGCATGGCTGAAGATAATCAATGATGTCGAAGTGGAGTGTCTATATGGTCAGGTGCAGTGACGGAAGCCTCTACACTGGTGTTGCTACAGATGTGCCATCCCGCATAGTGAAGCATAATGACGGTAAGGCATCCAAGTATACGCGTTCAAAATTGCCGGTAGAGCTGGTCTATTGTGAATCAGTTTCGAGCCACGGCGATGCACTGCGGCGTGAATACGCCATCAAGCAGCTTCCATCAAAAATAAAGCGGGAGTTGCTCTGCTCTGCCATGAACACTCTGCATACACATTTTTAACCACGGAACACACGGACTACACGGACTACACGGACTACACGGAAATATAATTGTTCTCTTCCGTGTATTCAGTCTATTCCGTGGTTCATATCATTAAAAAATAACCTGTTGATCTGATAGACTATCTGCATTATTTTTTAGGGAAACAGTACTTTCTATGAACAAAAAACTTGATGGACCGAGTCTCGTGGCGCTGCGGAAGTGTTTGCTGCTGAAAGATCTGGATCAGGAGCAATTCCTCACTGTCGCCGCGATCTCTCATCGGGTGGGGTTGGGAGAGCATGAGGCGCTGTTTTTGCAGGGCGATGAACTCACCTCCATCTATCTGCTGATTTCAGGGAACATGAAGCTGTTTCGCCTCACTCCCTCGGGCAATGAGAAGATCATGGATCTAATTCGTCCGGGACAAACCTTTGCAGAAGCGGCCCTGTTTCTGGGCGGCTCGCGTTATCCGGTGAATGCGACAGCAGTCTCTCCGTCAGTTGTTGTTGCCATTGATGCCAAAGGTTACAAGCAGACCATGGAGTCATCGATCAAGCTGTGCATGAACCTGCTTGCAAGAATGAGTTCCCGCCTGCACTGGATGGTCAATGAGGTTGATCGACTGACACTGCACAATGCAACCTTCCGGCTTATTGACTTTCTGCTCAACCAGGTTGTTTCAGAAGGTGGCGCCAGTGAGCAAATCCATCTGGATGTTCCCAAACATGTGATCGCGTCACGTCTCTCCATGAAACCGGAGACTTTATCACGCACCTTGAAACAGCTTGTTCAGAGGAAATTAATTGCCGTTCATGATTCACATGTTGAACTGCTGGATGTTGAGGAGATGCGAAACCTGATTT
>JADWMH010000042.1:0-4951 GCA_015767355.1 Gammaproteobacteria bacterium | reverse complement strand
TGAAACATGAAGGAGAAATATCGTGAGTGAAGAGACTATGCAGCCGTCACGCAAAAAAGGTGTGTTTCATGCCCCCTGGGAGAAGAGTTTCGATAAAATTTTGACTCCCTTTGAAGAGTTTATCCATCGCCAGACCACCAGTGGACTGCTGCTGATGGGAACGGCAATTATAGCGCTGGTGCTGGCTAACTCTCCCTTTGCAGATCTCTATGCGCACATCATTCATACGCCGATCGGTCTCTCGTTCGGTGAGTGGTCGCTGAACATGAGCCTGCAGCATTGGGTCAATGACGGCCTCATGGCGCTGTTCTTCTTTGTCGTCGGGCTGGAACTGAAGCGGGAGATGCTGGTCGGCGAGATGGCTGAGCTGCGAAATGCGGTACTGCCGATCTCTGCAGCGATTGGCGGCATGCTGGTTCCAGCGCTGATCTACTACGCCATCAATCCTCAAGGTGATGCCGCAATCGGTTGGGGCATTCCCATGGCCACCGACATCGCCTTCGCCGTCGGTACACTGGCGCTGCTTGCAAGCAGGGTCCCCAAAGCGTTGATCACCTTTCTTGTCGCGCTCGCAATTGTCGATGATCTGGGCGCTGTGATGGTGATCGCGATTTTCTATACCGATACGATTGCGCTGCTTCCACTGTTTTTCAGCATCGGACTGTTTCTGTTGTTACTGCTGCTCAACGTGATCGGCATCCGTAAAACCCTGCCCTATTTTATTGTGGCGGTTTTTTTGTGGTATGCGATGCTGCAATCCGGGGTGCATGCAACCCTGGCCGGCATCCTCGGTGCTTTGTCGGTTCCCGCAACGCCAAAATACAATCCGGAGCGCTTCGCTGAACATGTCCGGGAACTGATGGAGCGTTTTAAAGACAGCCACCAACCGGGGCAGAGCATTATGACCAATGACGCACTGCGCGCCGTGGTGCAGGCGCTGGAGAATGGAGTACACAGTGTTCAGGCCCCTCTGCAGAGTCTCGAGCACCTGTGGCACATGCCTGTGGCCTATCTGGTTATACCGATATTCGCCCTGGTTAACGCAGGCATCCCGCTGGAGTTTGGCTCCATCAGTGAAACCATGACGCATCCGGTCATGACCGGGGTGGTGCTGGGGTTGTTGGCCGGAAAATTTATCGGCATCTCAGGAGGCGCATGGCTGGTGCTGAAACTCGGCGTCGCCGTGCTGCCCAAGGATACAAGATTCACCCAGATCATGGGGGTCTCCCTGCTGGCCGGAATCGGCTTCACGATGTCTATCTTTGTCGCCCAGCTCGGCTTTGAGGGGAATGAGGAGTTGCTGCTGATGGCTAAGACCGGGATACTCTTCGCCTCCCTGGCGGCAGGTATCACAGGTTATATCTGGCTGTTTATGGTGAGTGACAAAGGAAAATTAACCACAGATGCACACAGATAAACACAGATTTAGGGATGGAAAAACATCTGTGAAAAAACAGTCGTAGGGTGCCAATAAGCCTGCGCATTGCGCCGCATGGTAAGGTGCAATGCGCTGTCGCTTATTGCACCCTACGGTGTCAAGTAAAGCACGGGCTTATTGAGAACTTACCAATGACAGGGTTAAATTATTGGAAATCCGGGTTTTTCCAGCCTGGTTCTGCAAGCAAGTCACTGGGCGGTTTCAGTCTGGAGACATAATCTGCGAGCAGCTCCAGATCTTCCATTTTCATCTTCTTGACGCGCTTGACCATGACGGGATTGGCGTTTCGGCGTTTGCCATTGCGTATCCACTTGATCTGCCGCAGCAGGTATTCATAGTGCTGTCCATGGATGCGAGGGAAAAACCTCTCGGCATCGCCGCTGCCGTCGGCGCCATGACATTCGGCGCATTTTCTGTAGAAGAGTTTTTCGGCCCTCTCTTCATTGATTCCCCTTCCTGTTCCCGGCGTGGGATCCATCGGCAAGGTGTCGATATATGCAGCGACATCGGAGATTGCCTGCGGGCCTCCCATCACAGACTCTTTAGCAATGGGATACATCTGCGGGTTGTCACGGTTGCCGGCGCGGATGTCGGCAATCTGCTTGATGATAACGCTGCGATGCTGACCCGAAAGCTGCGGGAAAGATCCATCCTCCAGGCCCCAGCCAGTTGCCTGGTGACAGGCCATGCAAAGCTTGAACACCTCTTTGCCATTTTCAACATTGGGTTCCAGACTCATCGCCTCGGTGAGTTCATCATCCAACGGTGCTTCAGCCAGAAGCGGGGATGCAGCGAAAACGACTCCTGCGAGTAGCAGGTATGGATATTTCTTCATCAATGCATTGCTCCTCAAAAGTGACTCGAATGTTTGAAGTTTCTGTCCCAGTTTTTTTTACTGCAAACTGACTACTGTGTACTGCCAACTATATTCTTTAAAGGCCACTCCATTTCGCCATGATTTCAGGATGGCTTTTCCATAACCCGTTGTTGCTGGATCTGGCGTGCTGTTGCGCCTCTTCAAGGGCGGCCTTGAACTTCTCTTCCAGAGGATAACGCGTCAGGAGAATGGCGTATCCCTCTTTGACCATGAGTAGATTGAGTGAATCGCCTTTATCATTGATGACGATGGCGGGAATGCGTCCATATTTGTCTCGCTGGCTCAAGTCGCCTTGCAGAGTAACCTTCTGACCGGCTGCCACTTCACTCTTGAGAAACTTGGTTGCCTGCTCGCCAATTTCAAGCAGGGCATCTTTGGACAAGCCTTTTTTCCGGATGTCGAGTTTCAGTTTGGCATTTTCAGTATCTTCAGGTGCATCGATGCCGGATAGCTGGATGCGTTCGGATACGCCATCGAGATTGATGATAGTGATGGTGTCGCCATCTTCGATGTTTTCGACAGTGTAATTCTGTGTCTGCGCGTTTGCCATTGCCGGGATCGTCAGGCAGAGAGCGAGCAGCACGGAATGATATTTCATAGGCATTTTAACTTGCAAAGCGTATCTCCCTTGTTTTCAGTTCAGGAGGCTCGGGTTGTTCTCCTGCAATTGCTGCGGGGTCAATTCCCAGCTCTTCATCACTCAGGTAGCAGCCGGGGTCTTCCCACCAGGGATCGCCTGTCATCTGGAAGGCGCGGGTGCGGGTATTGCCGCCGCAGATGTTGCGATGATTGCACACGCCGCAGCGTCCCCGCAGCGGACGTGGCGACGCCTTCAGCCCCGCCATTAGCGGATCGCTGATATCCGCCCAGATTTCGGAGAAGGGGCGTTCCTTGATGTTGCCGAGGTTATAGTTCCACCACATGGTGTCCGGGTGCACGTTGCCGAGGTTGTCGATATTGGAGATATTCACACCTGAGCTGTTGCCGCCCCATTGTTCGAGCCGCGCCTGAATTGCTCCGGCATGTTGCGGATAGCGCCTGCGCACCCAGTGCAGCAGATAGACGCCGTCGGCATCATTGTTTCCGGTGACGAACTCACGCTGCTGCCCCTGCTGTACTGCCGTCAGGCTGGCATCAAACAACAGATCCATAGCATCGCGAGTACGCTGGTGAGCGACGTCATCCTTGCGGTTTTTGTCGCCGCGGCCGGCATAGTTCAGGTGAGAGAAGTAAAATTTATCGATACCCTCGTCATCCATGAGTTGCAGCAGGTCGGGCAATTCGGCGGCATTGTCCTGGGTCATGGTAAAACGCAGGCCGACCTTGATGCCGTGGTCGCGGCACATGCGAATACCGTTCATTGCGGCATCAAAAGAACCTTGCTTGCGACGGAACATGTCATGGGTATTGCGCATTCCGTCGATGCTGATGCCGACATAGTTATATTTTGCGGCGGCAATTTTGTGGATGTTATTCTTATCGATCAACGTGCCGTTGGTCGAGAGGCCGACATAAAACCCCAGCTCTTTTGCGTAAGCGGAGATCTTGAAGATATCAGGATGCAGCAGGGGTTCGCCTCCCGAGAGTATCAGCACCGGCACACCGAATTCGCGCAGATCATCCATCGTCTTAAAGATGGTTTCGGTAGAAATTTCATTGGGGAAATCTTTGTCCGCCGAAATGGAGTAACAGTGCTTGCATGTGAGGTTGCAGCGGCGAATCAGGTTCCAGATGACAACCGGGCCGGGCGGATTGCGTTTTGGCCCCAGTGGGGTGGGCTGGTGAATCTGCTGCATGTACTGGCTGATGCGGAACATCTGTGGTTACCTCATGACGAACTTTTGAAGCGCATGCCTGTTTTTTTCAGAATTTTAGTGCTGAACAGGACTTCGTGCCCTTGATCTGCATCTTGTAATAATAACGCAATCCGGCTAACTTTTTCCATGACCTCATTGCGGTTGCTTCCATGCACCATGGCAAACAGGTTATAGGGCCATTCAGGCAGGTAACGGGGGCGTCGATAGCAGTGGCTGACATAATCCAGAGCACCCAGTTTCTCACCCAGATCGTCAACGCGCTCATCCGGGACATTCCATACGGACATGCCGTTGGCGACATATCCCAGCTTATAGTGGTTGGGTACAGCAGCAATGCGGCGGATGCGCCCATCTTCCAGCATCTGACACATGCGCTCCTGAATCAGCGAGGCTTCTACCCCCAACTGTTCAGCAATGCGGTGATAAGGCTGCGGGTCAAGCGGCAGGCCGGCTTGTGTGGCAACGACAATTTTGTGATCAAGGTCGGTGGTGTTCATATGTTTGTGTCACTATCAACTAGCGAGACCAAGTCTCAGACTGACGAGGCATCAAAAAAATCATTTCCTCTCGCCAAGACGCCAAGACCGCAAAGATTTTTCTTGGCGAGCTTTGCGCCTTTGCGAGAGTTATTATTGAAATTTGAATCATATGTAAAGATGTAGGCCATTCAAGGATTACTAGATGATGAATGCCGGGATTGCGCTGCAATGCGCTTCACTTATTGACACCCTGCGTTCACAATGAGTGGTTACTATACGTGCAAATAGAGGCCGACAAAATACTCCTTCTCTTTGGGCATGTCGTAAACCCTGTAGCCTG
>JADWMH010000191.1 GCA_015767355.1 Gammaproteobacteria bacterium | reverse complement strand
GTTGGTAGATGGTCTACACTATTTGGCAGCATTTATGTGTAAAGCACCCTTCTTGCAACGATTGGAGCATCTATGACGCATCATGTCTCTGTAAAGGATGTCACGGCTGATCTGCTCAGACAGTGGGAGCATGATCCTTACAACCTGCTGCAGATCCTGATTGGTGTGCAGCAGACATTCCAGCATATCTCTACCACTGCCGTCGACCTTATTGCTGACAAGCTCTCGCTGCCCCGCGCATCTATCGAGGGAGTAATCGGCTTTTACAGCTTTTTGCATGTGCAGCAGCGTGGTCTCTACGATCTGTTGATGAGCGATAACATCGTTGATCAGATGTCGGGAAGCCGTGAACTTGCCGGATTACTCGCGCGGCGGTTGGATGTTAAATCCGGGACGACCAGGGCGGATGGTGCGGTGAGCCTTGGGTATACCTCCTGCACAGGCATGGGTGATCAGGGGCCTGCGGCGCTGGTAAATAACCGTGCTCTGACCTCGCTGACTCCGCAGCGTATCGAGCAGATCGCGGAGCTAATCGAGGAGCGAGTGCCGCTTGGGGAGTGGCCGCAGGAACTCTTTGCTGTCAGTGGGAATATTCAGCGCAGGGATTTGTTGCTGGAGAGTGACCTGCTGCAGGGTGCGGCGATCGATGCCGTCGTGAGTCGTGGCGCTGAGCAGATACTCAGTGAGTTGGAGGAGTCAGGATTGCGCGGTCGCGGCGGCGCTGGTTTCAGGACAGCATTGAAATGGCGTTTTTGTCGCGATGCCGCCGCCGATGAACGTGTCGTCGTATGCAATGCGGACGAAGGCGAGCCGGGCACTTTCAAGGATCGCGTACTGCTGCAGGCCTATGCTGACCGCCTGTTTGAGGGTATGGCTCTATGCGCCGGGGTGATCGGCGCCAGCCGGGGGTTTCTCTATCTGCGCGCCGAGTATTTCTATCTGCTGGAGGATCTGCAGCAGGAGTTGCAGCGTCGTCGAGATGCGAATCTGCTCGGAGAGGACATCCTCGGACAGGCAGGCTTTGATTTTGATATAGAGATTCATCTTGGTGCTGGCGCCTATATCTGCGGTGAGGAGTCGGCTCTGATCGAATCGCTGGAAGGCAAGCGCGGCATCCCGAGAATCCGACCTCCTTTTCCTGTGACAGAAGGGTATCGCGGCAGGCCGACCGTGGTAAATAATGTCGAGACCCTGATTGCGGCGGCAATGATTGCGGTTCACGGTGCAGAGTGGTTTTGCTCCAGGGGAACGGATGACTCTGCGGGGACCAAACTGCTGAGCATCTCCGGAGACTGCGCTCGTCCCGGTGTCTATGAATATCCATACGGTGTGAGTATCGAAGCGATATTGCGTGACTGCGGTGCCAGGGATGTACAGGCGGTGCAGGTGGCCGGCCCCGCCGGTCAGTGTGTGCCGCCATCCGAGTTTCATCGTGCGATCGCCTTCGAGGATCTCTCTACCGGGGGCTCCATGATGATATTTAACCAGCAGCGGAATCTGCTGAATGCCGTCGAAAATTTTGCCGATTTCTTCGTCCATGAAAGTTGCGGCTTGTGCACACCTTGCCGGGTGGGGACGACGCTGCTGCAAAAACGCCTGCGCAAAGTGGTTAGCGGTCATGCGACATCAGAAGATCTTGCGATGATGCGCACCATTGGCTCCGTCGTGAGGGAGAGCAGCCATTGCGGTCTCGGCATGACAGCGGCAAATCCGATACTGGGCAGTATGGAAAAGTTTCCCGGGGTCTATTCAGAAAAACTGAAATCGACCGGTTTTGAACCTGCATTTGATCTGGATGCCGCGCTGGATGAGGCGAGGAAAATCACTGGAAGGGATGATGCTGGAGCCCATATCGAGGGAGGCGGCGTATGAGCAAACACCTTGTGATCGATGGCCGGGAGATCCCGTTTGCAGAGGGTGAGACCATCATGGATGCTGCGCTGGCTGCCGGTGTCTATATACCCCACCTGTGCCACAACCCGGAGTTTGCCCCGCATGGCAGCTGCCGGATGTGTATGGTGACAGTCAACGGCCGTCACTCAGCGGCCTGCATCACCCCTGCGGCCGTTGACGCCGTGGTTGAAAACAACACTGACGCGTTGATGGCGCAGCGCCGCACCCTGCTGCAGATGCTGTTTGTCGAAGGCAATCATCAGTGTCCTGCATGTGAAAAGAGCGGCGCCTGCCAGCTGCAGGCCGTTGCCTACTATTGCGGAATGCTGGCGCCGGAGCTGACGCATCTCTACCCCAGGCGCGAGGTGGATGCCTCTCATCCGGATGTGGCCATCGATTTCAATCGCTGCATTCTGTGCGAGCTGTGCGTGCGCGCCAGCCGGGATGTCGATGGAAAGGATGTCTTTGCCATTAACGGGCGGGGGATCGGAACTCATCTGGTGGTGAACTCTGAGAGCGGAAAGCTGGGCGATTCGCTGTTTGATGCCGGCGACAAGGCGGCGCATGTCTGTCCGGTTGGGGCCATACTACCCAAGCATCGGGGTTATGATGTACCCATCGGGGAGCGTCTCTACGATCTTGAGCCAATCAGCAAAATTGGCGATGTCGCTGCGCAGGAGGTCGATTGAGATGTCTGACAAGGTAAAGGTAGCGACCGTCTCTCTCGGTGGCTGTTTTGGTTGTCACATGTCGCTGCTGGATATCGACGAGCGGCTCATCGATCTGCTCGAATTGATCGAGTTCGACCGCACACCCCTGACCGATATCAAGCAGATCGGAGAGTGTGACCTGGGAATCGTCGAGGGCGGCGTGTGCAATGCCGAGAATGTCGAAGTGCTGAAGGAGTTTCGCCGTCATTGCAAGACGCTGGTCTCCTTCGGGGCCTGTGCAATCACCGGCGGCATCCCTGCAATGCGCAATCAGTTCACGCTGACCGAGTGTCTCGAGGAGTCCTACCTGCAGGGGATGGGCATCGCCGATGCGCAGATACCGGATGACCCGGAAATCCCGATGCTGCTGAACCAGGTGTATCCCATTCATGAAGTTGTGAAAATCGACTACTTCCTGCCGGGCTGTCCGCCCTCTGCAGATACCATCTGGACCTTTCTTCAGGAGTTGCTGGCAGGCGAGCCCATCGAGTTCGCATACCAACAGATACATTATGACTAATACAAGCGATAGAGATATGAATGTGCTGGAAACCGCACAGCAGCCCGACAAGCTCAAGCGGGTGGTAATCGAGCCACTGACCCGAGTGGAGGGGCATGGCAAAGTTACTCTGTTGCTGGATGATGACAACCACGTCAAACAGGCGCGGTTGCACATCGTCGAGTTTCGCGGCTTCGAGAAGTTTATCCAGGGGCGTCCCTACTGGGAACTGCCGGTGATCGTGCAGCGTCTGTGCGGCATCTGCCCGGTCAGCCATCACCTGGCGGCAGCCAAGGCGACAGATCAGTTGATCGGGGTAAAATCACTCACGCCGACAGCGGAAAAGGTGAGACGCCTGATGCATCTCGGCCAGGTGCTGCAGTCCCACGCGCTGCACTTTTTCCATCTCTCGTCACCGGATCTGCTGTTCGGCTATGACGATGCCGTTGCGCATCGCAACATTGTCGGCGTACTTGCCGACTATCCTGAGATTGCCACCCAGGGTGTGATGTTGAGAAAATTCGGCCAGGAGGTGATACGAATTACATCCGGCAAGCGGGTGCATGGAACAGGCGCCATTCCCGGCGGCGTCAACAAATCTCTCAGCAGCGAGGAGCGGGATTATCTGCTTGCCGATATCGATCAGATTGTCGCGTGGGGAGAGGCTTCAGTGGCTCTGACAAAGCGGCTGTTTATGCAGGATCTGGATCACAATCGCAACTTTGCACTCATCGATACCAATATGCTGAGCCTCGGGCGCGAGGATGGCGCCATGGATCTCTATCATGGTGGTTTGAGGCTCAAGGATGCAACCGGCAAGATCGTTATCGATAATCTTGATTACCTCGGCTACGGCGAGCATATCCATGAGCAGGTCAAATCCTGGAGCTACATGAAATTTCCCTTTGTTACAGGGCTGGGGCCTGAGCATGGCTCCTACAGGGTAGGGCCGCTTGCACGGGTGAACAACTGTGACTTCATCGACACGCCGCTGGCCGAAACTGCACGGCTTGAATTCCGCGCCCTGGCAGAGGGAGGGCTGGTGCAGTCGACGCTGGCCTATCACTGGGCGCGCATGATCGAGCTGCTCTACTGTGCCGAGGGTATCCGCGAGCTGTTGCACGACCCGGACCTCATGGGTGGGGATTTGCGCCTCCGCGGCGAGATGCAGCACACCGGCATTGGCGTACTCGAGGCGCCCCGCGGCACCCTGTTTCATCATTATG
>JADWMH010000190.1 GCA_015767355.1 Gammaproteobacteria bacterium | reverse complement strand
GTGTTTGCGCCTGGTCGCGACCTACAGGATGTTCCAGTTGTTCCAACTCCTGCAATGCGCCACGCGGATCGTCAATGGTAAAGATACGCGCCTTGCTTTGATCTGCTACTACTATCCAGTGTTTTGACATGTTGTCTCTCCAGTAAAATCCACTCATCATAACGCTAATATATTATGTAACTTTGCAGCACATTCTTCCATAAGGAGTTGCCCATAAATCCTGATCATTGGCTGGTCATAAAGTCGCAAGTTCTTTGTTGGTGAAGTAGCGATCGGCATTATTGCGATATTCGATCTTCCGCTGCAGATCCTCAATGATGAGTTTGCTGAATTTGACCCCGGTAAAGGCCTCCGCGTAGTCCAGTCCGCCGGGGCTGAAGACATTGATCTCCATTAATTTGTTGCCGACGATATCGAGCCCCACAAAAAACATGCCGTTATGCAGCAGTTGCGGCCGGATGGTTTCGCTCAGCTGCAGTATGTCGTCAGTGATGGTCACCGGTGCAGAACTCGCACCCGCAGCGATATTGCTGCGCATATCACCATTGCTGCGTACGCGCTGAATCGCAGCGTAGAGACCTTTGTGCTGCAGGGGCTGACCATTGAGCATAAAGAGACGGGTGTCGCCATGTACAGCGTCTGGCAGATACTCCTGGGCGATGATGTAACCATCACGAGATACGGCTTCAATCATTTGATTGATGTTGGGAACATCTTCCGGGCGAACCAAAAAAACATTGCGGCCTCCGGAGCCATGGAGTGGTTTAAGCACGATGGTGCCCCCCATTTGCCGGCAGAAGTCTTTGATTTGATCACGATCCCGGCTGATCAGCGCCTGCGGCCGAACCACTGCAGGAAATTGCTGCAGATAGAGTTTGTTGACCGCCTCGCTCAGACCGTTCGGGTCATTCACTACCAGGACGTTGTGTCGGACGGCAAAGCGGGTGAAGTTGATTCCAGCCAGGCGCGCCCATGGGCGGGCTGCAGCATCTTCCGATGGATCGTTGCGCAGCATAATGACATCGAATTCGCAGATATTGATGTAGTCATGAATGGCTTGCGCACTTTTCAAATCTTTGAGATACGGAGCGCAGAGTCGGTGGCTGTTGCGGCTGACTCTTGTCGCGCGGGCATGGACATTCTCATCGATGTCATAGGTAAAGTCGCTGATATTGACATACCAGGCCTCATGCCCCATGCGGGTTGCTTCCAATGCTAAATGGGTGGTGGTATATCTGGATATTTCAGATCGAATATCATTGACGACAAAACAGATCCTCATGTGACATTTCCTATCATGTGTTCAATGCCTGGATCCGCCCTCAGAGAATCCAGGCGGCATCTGGCCTCCTCTGTTTCAAAAAAGCGCGGTGTCAGCGCAATGGGCTTGATCACTTCACGCCAACGCAGCTCCTGCAATAGGGGTAGATGTTGCAAAGCAATCTTACCGCAGTAGAGAAGCTCAAGCTCCTCCTCTTTGGCGACGTGTTTGATCACGTTAATAAGGCCTCGCAGGTAGATCATATCTTTGGTATAACCACCGCCTCGATATGCGCGCATCGTGGTGGTGAAGGCAGTAAAGGCGTCGAGACGACAACCTTCATGCAGGCGCTCAAAGGTTTCGATAAAATTTGCGCCGGAGATCCTGCTGTGAACCGCGACGACCCGCCCGGCCAGCAGTTGCAGGCGCTCCAGGTCAAGACCGCCGACGAGATATTCCGCCAGCACGGCCAGGCCCTCCTGCAACTCTTCGTAGCCGGCCATGCCTGCGTAGAGCAGGTGAAAAAGTTGCTTTTTGCCATTGTGATAGGTCAGCGCATGGGTGCCGATTTCATGATGCAGGCTGGCGCTCAGGCGCGCGCGTGGAACATGGGCATCGCTGCCGATGAGGAAGTTGCCATGGGAGACAAGAATGCCGGTGATGTCATCTCTTATCTCCACCGTGGCCGCAAAGCTTGGATCGGCCTTGCGATAGTGATCCAGTTCCATTCTCGCCTGTTGTGCAAAGGCTTCTGCATCCAATAGCGAACGATCATCCGAGGCTGGCGGGGTGGATGGCTGCGCGATGAGGTGATGCGCGGCGCTCAACAGTTCATCATCAACCTGGCCAAAGAGTTGTATGCTGCCGTGGAGAAACCTGGGGGTGTTGCGGTCATTCAGCAGGGTGAGTTGACGGTCGAGTTCTTCTCTTTTTGACGCAAAGAGATCGGCCAGCCCGGGGTCATTAATGCGTTCCAGTGGGACATGATAAAGCTCACGTTTCAAGAGTGCGGGATCAGCACTGCGCGGACGGTAGTGAAATTCCGGTGTTTGGCTATAGCCACTCTCTTCAAACTGCTTCCATGCTTGCGCTGCATTCACAGGAGTGACATGAAGCAACAGGTCGAAGTTCTCGCTGATCTGCGCCAGTCGTTGATCTGTCTCCCAGACTGCTTGGGTGAGGGCGCGGGAGCCAAGTTCGTGGTAGTGACGTGGCTGGTAGCCTGTCTGATCGTGACTGAATCGATAAAAAACTTTTTTCAGCGCCCGAGTTAATCCGCCGCGTATTTCTCGTAGTGCATAAGGCAGGGTGTTTTCCATTTCCCTGTAGACCGGTTTGATCTCCAAACCTAAAACAAGGCAATGATGCTCCGCTGCAAATGCTGTGCTCACGAAAGGAGATAGCCCAGGTGGTGAGGCGCCGTTGTCGAAGCTGGCATATACCTGGGTGGAGCGGCCGCGTAATGTTATTCGCTGCAGCGCATTCTCGAAGGTGTCCAGCAGTTTATCTGGTGCATTGTGCGTAGGCGCATGAATGTGAAATACTGGCGCGGGCGCGTGAGCCACCTCTTCAGCAATTTCACCAGCCCACACTTCGATGATCAAAAACCCGCCAAAGAGTCTGCTCTGTATTGAGATGATCGTTTGGAGAAGTTTTGATATTTCATTCTGATACGCCGGGACGGTTGTGATTTTGAGATAAGCTGCCTGGCCTGTGATTAATGAGTCTGTGCCACTGTCACTGATTGTAGTTGGGCGGCGGTAGAGGCAAAGAAAAGGGAGCTGGCGATCGATATGGAGTTCGCCCTTATCTACCAACAGGTAACGCAGTGATTCATTGGCGCCCAGTTGCCGGGCGACCGTTACGATAAATTCATCGTTGATGTTTCCGATGTGTCGTCTGTTTTTCACAGCGCAGCCAGTGACTTTTTAATTCCGGGGATAGTACTGGCCAGTGCCTGGCGTATCGCCTGGATCTGTACCGGATCACCCAGGCCGCTCCATTCATTCATATAAAACTTCTTGAACTCGATGGCGAGCAGGCAGGCGCTTTGGGGATAGTTGTCATGCGTCCACTGTGCGAATTGCCGTCCCACGAACTTCACGTTCTCCCGCACATCGAGATGACGGTCGAGAAAATCGAAGCTGTGTAAATCGTCAATAAAGCGATCAACCAAAGGACCCCAGAAGTTGCGATCCATAGTGCCGGTGCCAATGTTTATCTCGGGATTTTCTGCGGCTGGCTGCGGTGGTTCATCCGGACCATGGCGACGGTAGTTATAGGCGTGAAGATCAAAAATAACAAAGCGCCCATGTTTGGCCTTCATCTCATCAAAGATGTTTCTCAGCTCTTTGTAAAACGCATCGTACTCTTCCTGGGAGCGGGTGATCATCTCCCTGGTGGGCGGAGTTTTCCACAGGTTAAGCCCCCAGGCGTCTTCGGCAGAGGTATATACTGCCTCATCCCGCGCACGATTTAAATCAACTTCGAAGCGGGAGCGCTCGGGAAGGATGTAGTTGTCGGAGACAGCGATCCAGGCATCGGTGAAAGGATCTTCCTCCCGCAGGCGAGAGGCCTCATCCAGCGCCATGATCTCCTGCAGCTCTTCACGTAATGCATGGCCCGAGTGAATCGCTGTGACGACAATCGGATCAGCACCGGTGTGTTCGTCCCACAGTGGATGTTTTCCTTGTTCCCCGTTAGCCATCGATCTGCTTGAAGTTGTCCATCTATTGATTTAAGTATAGGTGAGATTTCAATAAAGATCTGATGGTGTGTAGATAGGTGAACCAGGGCTGGTCAACTCTGATCGAGGAATTCTTAAATCAAATACCCCTGAGGGCAATGATGGAGAGAGTTGCTCTATACTAACCTGTAACCACATGTGTAGATGATCGGCCCATCAGCCGATGCGTTCACATGGTTCATAATGGCGCCTGAATAACATGGGATCTGTTGAATCAGCAACCCTTTGTCCTGGGCTTAGATATATTGGGATCTACTTGATGCCACGAATCGAATCTATCAATCAGGAAGTTGCGAGCCGGCTGCGTGAGGGTGCAGATCTGCTTGA
>JADWMH010000041.1:1987-12103 GCA_015767355.1 Gammaproteobacteria bacterium | reverse complement strand
ATCAAATATCACGGTGCTGGTTACCGGAGAGACAGGTACAGGCAAAGAGCTGGTGGCAAAAGCACTGCATCGTCATAGCCCGCGTGCAGCCAACCCCTTCATTGCCATCAATACGGCGGCAATTCCGCGAGATTTGCTGGAGTCCGAACTGTTCGGTCATGAACGTGGCGCTTTCACGGGCGCCACGGAACGTCGACTCGGTCGTTTTGAACAGGCTGATAGCGGCACCCTGTTTCTGGACGAAATCGGTGATATGCCGGCTGATCTGCAGACGCGCCTGTTGCGTGTATTGGCTGATGGTGAATTCTATCGCGTGGGTGGACGCAAGCCGGTAAAGGTTGATGTGCGTGTGATTGCTGCGACGCATCAGGATCTTGAGCGGCTGGTTAAGGAGAAGCTGTTCCGTGAAGATCTGATGCATCGCCTCAATGTGATTCGCATCCATATCCCGGCCCTGCGTGAGCGCCGGGAAGATATCCCGTTGCTGATGAACAAATTTCTGGTCTCATCCGCACAAGAGTTGAATGAAGAGACGAAAGAACTGCTGCCGGAAACAGCGCTGCAGTTGAGCCACTTCGACTGGCCCGGAAATGTGCGGCAACTGGAGAATACAGCGCGTCTACTAACGGTGATGGCTGCTGGAAAATCCGTTCATCTTCAGGATCTTCCTCCTGAAATGCAAAGAATGGATAGTGCCGAGGCGCGGGGTGAGTGGCAGGCAGCGCTGAAGTTATGGGCTGCGCAAATGCTGCTGCAGAATTGTGATCAGCCGTTACTGGATAGTGCGGTGCCTGAATTTGAGCGCATCATGATCGAAGCGGCCCTCGAATCCTCAGGCGGGAAAAAGAACGAAGCGGCACAGCGTCTCGGCTGGGGAAGAAACACCCTGACACGCAAGATGCAGGCGCTGGGAATTGACGAGGAGTGATGAATGACTGAAGAACGCAAGATGATCCTGCTTGGCGCGAACGCCAACAAAGAGCAAATCTCTATTGATGCCGGGATGGCAAACCGTCACGGCCTGATCACCGGTGCTACGGGTACCGGCAAGACGGTCAGTCTTCAAGTATTGGCAGAGTCCTTCTCGCGTCTCGGGGTTCCGGTCTTTACTTCGGATGTGAAGGGGGATCTTTCAGGGCTTGCCAAGCCTGGCAAGGCGCATGAAAAAGTAACTGAGAGACTCGAATATATAGGGATCAAGGATCACCCGTTTGAGGGCTGCCCGGTTCTGTTTTGGGATGTTTATGGTGAAAAAGGCCATCCTGTCCGCACGACTGTTTCGGAGATGGGGCCCGTTTTGCTGGCCAATCTTCTGGAGTTGAATGAGACCCAGTCTGGAATCCTGTTTGTGGCATTCAGCATTGCCGATGATCAGGGATTGCTGCTGCTGGACATGAAAGATTTACGCTCGATGCTCAACTGGATGGCTGAACATCGTAAAGAGCTGAGCAGAGAGTATGGCAATATTGCATCTCAGAGCGTCTCGGCGATTCAACGCAAATTGATGGTGTTGGAAGATTCCGGTGGAGAGGAGTTTTTTGGTGAACCTGCACTTAATATCCAGGATTTGATGCAGGTCGATTTTTCCGGTCGGGGCGTGATCAGTCTGCTGGATGCAACCACGCTCTACCAAAACCCCCGTATCTACGCCACCTTTCTGCTGTGGCTATTGTCCGAGTTGATGGCCGAGTTGCCCGAGCGCGGCGATGCGGTGCTGCCAAAGCTGGTGTTTTTCTTCGATGAGGCGCATCTGCTGTTTAACTCGGCGCCAAAGGCGCTGCTGGAGCGCATCACCCAGGTGGTGCGCCTGATTCGCTCCAAGGGGGTCGGGGTTTTCTTTATCAGCCAGTATCCCAATGATATTCCTGACGAGGTGCTTGGGCAGTTGGGCTCACGCATTCAGCATGCGTTGCGGGCCTATACCCCCAAAGATAAGAGAGCGGTCAGGGTGGCGGCCGATACTTTTCGTCAAAACCCGGAGATCGACACTGTCGAGATGATTACCCGGCTTGGAGTCGGTGAGGCGCTGGTTTCTACCCTGGATGAGAAGGGGCGTCCGACAATGGTTGACTGGTGCCTGATGGCGCCGCCTCGTTCGCGTATCGGGCCGGCAACGGAGTCAGAACGGGCGGAAATATACAACCGATCGCCGCTCAAAGGTCGTTATGACAATCAGGTAGACCGGGAGTCAGCCTATGAGTTGCTGACCAAACGCGAACAGGAGATGCAAAAACAGCGTGAACTGGCGGCTGAAGAGGAGGCGCTGCGCAAGGAGATGGAGCGCGCAAGCAGGAAGCCACGCAGAAGCAGCCGTCAATCAGCAGGAGAGTCGTTTTTGACATCCCTGGCGCGCACGGCAGGCACGCAAATCGGACGTTCGATAATCAGAGGGATTCTGGGGGCGATGTCCGGTAAACGCTGAAATCACGTCTCGGGAATATCCTAAGAGACCAGGTCTCAGACTGACGAGGCATGAAAGAGATTATTTTCTCTCGCAAAGACGCCAAGAAGAACCTTTGCGTCTTTGCGATAGTCATTATAAAGATGTTGGCCACTCAGGGATTCTAGTTACCCAGCGCAGCCTGCATACCTGCTACACCGCTGGCGACATCAGAGGTGTTAATGGTGATTCCTGTCTGCTTGCGGATCTGAGTGGTTGAAAGCACTCCGCGAATCGACTCATTCCCCTCCGCATCCTCTTCGATGACCAGCGCATGCTGTCTGCCCATGCGTGTGAGGGTTTCGGCAATATCCCCGATCAGGGAATTGCGGACGTCTTCAATGTTCAGCACTTCAATGTTAATCTGCGGGGTCATCAGGTCGCGAACCATGATATCGTCACGGTTGCCGCCATTTTGTGCGATATGGCGCATCACTTTCTCTCCCTCCACATCCTTGCTGGTGATGATGCCGATGATGTGGTGATACTGGTTGGTGACAAACAGCAACTGAACGTTACTCGCAATCATGCGTTCGGTGGCTTCTTTCAATGTTGCACAGGGGCCTATGACGAGAGCTGTGGTTTTTGTCAGGTCCGTCATCGCATTGATCGCGGGGTCATCCATAGATGCCTGTTGGGGTAGCTCTTCAAAAGGTTTGAGGCATTTTATCTCGGCGCCAAGCAGAGTATGGTCAAGGGTTTTGTAATTGTTGCTCATTACGGGTATACCTCGTGGTTATTTAGGGAAGCGACCCCCCTTCCCATCGATTCATTCAAAGTCGCCATAGAATAACATCGCAGATTGATGGTTTTCTTTTGCCGTTGGATTGAAGATACTTTGCTTGGGCGATCTGGTCAAACATATTGCTTTATGCCGTCATTGAACTATTTCTCAGCTTAACATAGGAAACATGAATGGATAGCAGTACCATTGAACTCCCCGGCAGCGAAATTTCAGGGGTCACTATTGATGGTGAGACCATCTGCGTTCATTTTGAACGCGTCATTATTACCAAAACTATGGCCGGCGCCTTTGAGCGCACCAGATGGTGGCAGCAGGGAGACCTGGTCTTTGAAGGAGCGCAGCTCATCGATGATCTTCCGTCATTCCCTGCGGTCTGCAGTGGCGGGGATGTCGGTGAGAATGTCTACACCTACCGGAATATGATTCCTATTCCGCTTGAGAGTCGTGGCGCCGCGCACTGCGACCTGAAAATCGAGGGGGGTAATCAGCATCTTCGCATTCAGGCGCAGGCTGTGCGCCTGGATATGATCGATGTGCCGAACTATATCGAGCATATTGCCGCTGAGTGACGAGTAGCTTCCGTAGTTCTAACTCCCTCTTCGCCTGGGAGAGGGTTCAAACACTAAAAAACCCATCATCAGACGGGTTTTTTAGTGTTTCTACAGTGGAAAATTACATCCAGCGTGAAGAGCCAACAAGCTCGTGAGAGACGTCAACCAGCCTTACGGCCATGTCGTTATACTTCTCGCGGTAGTCTTTCAGCAGGCCTTCCTGTGAATAGTAGTAATCCTTGCCGCCCATTCCATTTTCATGTTCATAATCAATGAACTGCTTCTGCATTTCCAGCATATCTGCAATCAGTTTGCTCTTTTCGTCGAGCAGTGCTTGTTTGTCGCTCATGTCAACACTCCAAAAATCATTGGCAGCATCTGCTACCCAAAAATTGTCAGCCAGCCTGCAACTCAACAGGAGGCGGACACTAAATTCAGTGGTCGCTAATATACCACTGTGCGGGCAGTGATTTCCAGTAAAAACCTCTCTCTCAGAAGAGATACACGGTTGAGATTAAATCATCCCTATTGGGTTAGTGGCCGTCGATGCGCTTCGCAAGCTCAACACATCCTATCATGGCAAGAAGTTTTTTTAGCACCCGCATCCACGTGGTGGAGGCTGGTTCAGGCGCAGTGTCCCTGTCAGTTCTGCTACAGTCGGGATTTCCGAGGTCTGTAGATAATCGGCAATGCCTTTGTTGATTTTGGGGCAGATCAGCGGGTCATAGAATAGTGCTGTACCAATACCGACGGCTGTTGCGCCGGCAATGAGGAATTCAATCGCATCCGAGGCTGTCGTTATACCGCCCTGGCCGATGATCGGAATGCCGTGGCCCCGGCAGACCTGGTAGACCTGGTGAACTTTTAACAAAGCGACCGGTTTGATTGCCGGTCCTGACAGCCCCCCCTGGTTGTTGCCGATGACCGGTGAACGGCTCTCGATATCGATGGCCATTCCCATGAGCGTGTTGATCACGGCAAAGGCGTCGCTGCCCGCTTCGATGCACAACCTGGCGTTTTGCTGGATATCCGTCTGGTTTGGCGAGAGCTTGGTGATCAGCGGCTTGTCAGTCACCTTGCGGCAGGCTTCGACGACCCGCGCCGACATCTGCGGATCATTGCCGAAAGCAACTCCCCCCTCCTTGACATTGGGGCAGGAGATATTGATCTCGATGGCATCGATCGGCGAGTCATCGAATTTGCGTGTTACCTCTGTGTACTCCTCGATTGTCGATCCGGAGACGTTGGCAATAAAGCGGCTCTCGGAAAAATCGAGCGCAGGAAGAATTTCATTGACGACGCTGTCGACTCCCGGGTTTTGCAGGCCGATTGCATTGAGCATGCCGCCCGGAGTCTCGTAGACGCGATGCGGCATATTCCCTGGACGCAGCTCGCCGGTGGTGCCTTTCAGGCAGACAGCGCCGACATCGCGATTGGAGAAACCTTCGACACGGGTATACTCTTCACCAAAGCCGACGCAGCCGGAGAGCAATACAAGCGGCGTCTGAAAGTGCATGCCGCAAAAATCGACATGCAGAGCAGAATTTTGATCAGGGGTCATAGGATGTTTCACGTTGTCTTGTTTGAACCGGAAATACCGCCGAATACCGGCAATATCATACGCCTTTGTGCGAATACCGGCAGCTCTCTGCATCTGATTCACCCGCTGGGTTTTGAGATGAGTGACAGCCGCATGCGGCGTGCCGGACTCGATTACCATGAATATGCAGAGGTGAATGAGTATGCATCCTACGCCGATTTTCTTGAGCGAACCAGCCCGCAGCGCCTGTTTGCGATATCGACCAGAGGCGCGGCGCGTTATTGTGATTTGACTTATCAGCCGGGAGACTATTTTCTGTTTGGCCCTGAGAGCCGTGGACTGCCAGCTGATCTTCTCGGGTCGATGCCGGCGCAGCAGTGCGTGCGCATTCCCATGCAGCCCCACAGCCGCAGCCTGAATCTCGCCAACAGCGTAACCCTGATGTTGTATGAAGCATGGCGGCAGCATGGTTTTAGCGGTGCGATATAGTGGTAGAGTGCATGGCAATATTCCATAGGATGTGCTGAGGTGCGAAGCGCATCGATTGTCCGATGCCTTGGTTGATGCGCTACGTTCCTCAGCACATCCTATAGAGACTCGAATAATGCCGGGAGTTATCGAGAAATCAGGACTTCGCGCCTTTCGCAGTTAAAACACAGAGACAGGAACCAAATTGACAAAAATGAATAGCAATCCACTACTGGGAGATTTCACGCTCCCTCCATTTGGCAGCATCAAGCCGGAGCATGTCGAACCGGCGATCGATTATCTGCTGCAGCTGAACCGTGACGGCGTTGAGCAGCTGCTGGAGACCATCGAACAACCCGACTGGAAAAATTTTGTTGAACCCATCGAAGTGCTGGATGACCGTTTGAATCGCACCTGGTCGCCGGTCAGCCACATGAATTCGGTGATCAACTCCGATGAACTGCGTGATGCATATAATGCATCTCTCCCCAAACTTGCTGCCTATGCGGCCGAAATGGGACAGAATCAGCGCTTGTTCAAGGCTTATCAGCAGGTGCTGGAGAACGACGCGAGCCTGGATGATGCTCAACGCAAGATGCTGCAAAATATCGTGCGTGATTTCCATCTCTCCGGCGTCGATCTGCTGCAGCAGAAAAAGGAGCGATTTAAGGAGATCAGTGAGAAGCTCTCCGCCCTCACCAGCAAATTCGAGCAGAATCTGCTCGATGCGACGAATGCCTGGACGAAACTGATCACTGATGTGGAGCAGCTTGCAGGGCTGCCGGAATCTGCACTGGATCTGGCGAAGCAGCAGGCCGAACAACGGGATCTTGAGGGCTGGCTGCTGACACTTGAATTTCCCTCCTATTATCCGTTGATGACCTACGCTGATGACAGGGATTTGCGGAATGAGGTCTACCGGGCTTATGTGACCCGAGCATCCGATCAGGGAGTATCAGATGTGAAGTGGGATAACTCTGCTGTCATGGAGGAGTTGCTGGCGCTGCGCCATGAGCAGGCGAAGCTGCTGGATTATGCCAACTTTGCCGAGCGTTCTCTGGCAAAGAAAATGGCGGACTCTACGCATGAAGTGATGGTTTTTTTGCAGGATCTTGTGCGTCGTTCCCGTCCACAGGCACTGCAGGAGTATACGCAGTTGCAGGAGTTCGCCTGCTCGGAGTTTGGCGTTGAAGAGCTGCAGGCGTGGGATATTGCCTACTATTCGGAAAAACTGCGGCAGCAGCGTTACAACATTACCCAGGAGGAGCTGAAGCCCTATTTCCCCGAGCACAGGGTGATCTCCGGGTTGTTTGAAGTCGTGAGCCGTCTGTTTGATATCCACATCACAGAAAAGGAGGGTGTCGATAGCTGGCATCCCGATGTGCGTTTCTTCGAGATCAGGGATGCCGGCGGAGTATTGTGCGGCCAGTTCTATCTCGATCTCTATGCACGCAGGGACAAACGCGGCGGCGCCTGGATGGACGAGTGTGTGGTGCGTTTCCACAGTGAAAAGATCAGTCACGCACCTGTAGCCTATCTCACCTGTAATTTCTCGCCGCCTGTGGGTGGCAAACCGGCGCTGTTTACGCATGAAGAGGTTGAGACGCTGTTCCATGAATTTGGCCACGGTTTGCACCACATGCTGACAAAGATCGACTATCCCGGAGTTTCCGGCATCAACGGTGTCGCCTGGGATGCTGTCGAGCTGCCGAGCCAGTTTCTGGAGAACTGGTGCTGGGAACGAGAGACGCTTGATGTGATTTCTGCGCACTATGAGACGTCCGAACCGATTCCTGAGGATCTCTACCAGCGTATGATTGCAGCAAAGAATTTTCAGTCTGCGATGCAGATGGTGCGCCAACTGGAGCTTTCGATTTTTGATTTCCGCCTCTATCTTGAGTATGAGCCTCCTGGTGATTTTAATATTGACCCTAAAGCAGGAGGCCGGATTGAAACATTGATAAACGAGGTGCGTGATCAGGTGTCCGTCGTCAGACCGCCTCTATGGAATCGTTTTGCCAATGGTTTCTCGCATATATTTGCCGGAGGCTATGCAGCAGGCTACTACAGCTATAAATGGGCAGAGGTTTTATCAGCGGACGCTTTCTCGCTATTTGAAGAGCAGGGAGTTTTTAATCCACAGACAGGCGGCTCGTTTAAATCGAATATCCTTGAGAAAGGCGGCTCTGAAGATGCAATGGATCTGTTCGTCGCTTTTCGCGGCAGAAAACCGCAGGTTGATTCACTGCTGAGGCATTCCGGAATTGCAGCTTAACCAGGGCAAACATAAATGAAAATGGGATGATGTATATAAAGACAGGAAAAATCCGGGAAGCTTACAAATTGTTTCATGAGGTTGCAAGTTGCAAGTTACAACTTTACAAGTCATGAGTCATGAGTCGGCAGGAAAAAGTTTGCAGTTGGGGTAATCTGATTAGAGCTTTGTCAACTGCCAACAATGCACGGAGTTATTGAGCGGTTGCTGAATTGCCACAGAGCTCCTTGAGAAATCGCACAAAGGCCAGGTAGATTGAGGTATAATTTTATCGTTTGGGTTATATCTGTTCTGTGGTATCGGCTGGCCGGTCGATTCCAAACGTTTCTTTCGATGATGCTTTTCTGCTCAAAAGGTTGTTTTAATGGAGTGGTTTTCAGGTTTTACCCACAGCATAGGAAACAGAATCGAGGTTTTCGGCCTGTTTTTCTTCGCTTCTCTGTTCCTCTCTCTGATACTGACTCCTCTCAGTGCTAAATTTGCCTTCCTTGTCGGCGCGGTAGATCAACCGAATCAACGCAGTGTTCATAATCTGGCCATGCCGCGTCTAGGCGGGCTGGGAATGGCTATTGCGCTGGGTGTCAGTGTTCTGTTTTTTCTTCCAGTTAATTCTTTCATTGCCGGCTTTCTTGCCGGCCTTGCGTTGATCGTTGCCATTGGTGTTGCAGATGACATCCTGCAGCTCAAGGCAAGATACAAACTCGTTGGACAAATTGTATCGATTCTTCTCTTTATCTCAATCAGCGGCTACCAGGTCAGCAGTTTCGGGGATCTTTTTGGCGCCGGGGAGATTGAATTCGGCATCTTCGCACCACTGGTGACACTGCTGTGTATGCTGGCCATCATGAATGCCCTGAATCTCTCTGACGGGCTAGATGGACTTGCCGGCGGGATCACTGCCATCGCCACGCTTTTCTTAGGGGCAATGGCGATTCGCACCGGCTCCTGGGAAACATTGGGTATCCTGATTGCGCTTGCTGGCGCGGTTGTTGGGTTTTTACGCTATAACAGCCATCCCGCGAGAATGTTCATGGGTGATACCGGCAGTCTGCTGCTGGGATATGTGTTGGCGGCGAGCTGTGTTTCATTGGCATCAGGGAGCGCAGATTCTGAAGAGATGAAGAGCCTGGCGCCAGTCAGTGTCGCGATTGTGCTCTATCTTCCACTCTTCGATGCGCTGATCGTGATGCTCAGGCGAATCATCAACAAACAGGGTGCATTCGAGGCGGATAATACCCATCTGCATCATTATCTGATTGATATGGGTGTGCCTCATGGAGCTGTTGTCTCCGTGCTCTATTTCGTCTCATTTCTGTTCGGTTTACTGGCGCTTGTTGTCATCAACATGCCGGAACTGCTGCAATTGTTGATCTCTGTCGGTGCGGCATTAGCTTTTTTTGCCACTGTTGAGATCCTGAAAAGAGTGGATCCTGCCGGGCTTTTCAATCTGGGAGCGTCAATTGAAAAATGGGATCAAATAGTTCTTGGTTCCATAGGGAAACTGGTGATCCGCTCTACAGGCATTGTTGCTCCTATGCTGCTGTTGGCGCTGGCGGCCCCTGTCGTGATTGTGAACCAAACTCTTGGGCATTGGGGATGGCTGGCGCTGGCGTTCGGGGTTGTGATTCTTGCATCATTTCCCTGGCTGCAGCGTCAGCATCACGCCGGTCTGTTGCACGGACGACTCTACCTGTCGATTTTTACGCTGCTGTTTTATTACCATGTTTTTGGCGTCAATTCCTATGCATGGCTTGAGGAATACCTTTTCTGGCTAAGCATGACAGCGCTTTCCTGGGCCGCGCTGCGGTTTATTGCGAGGGGCTCCACGCAGCTCTATCTAACAACGGGATATGAGGTTTTTCTGTTGCTGGCGACATGGGGGATTCCCGTTGCAATTCTGCCTGCCCTGACGGGGAAACAGGATGCAGATATCATCCAGGCGGTATACGCCGCCTGCTGGCAAACGATTCCTCTGCTGCTGGTCATGCGCGCCTATGTCTGCAGACTACCGAAGCACAGGAATTTTGTTGTTCTGCTGCTGGTTGCGGCTCTATTCGTGCTCGGATACCGCTATATTCCGGATTTCCTGATAGGGTG
>JADWMH010000041.1:0-1977 GCA_015767355.1 Gammaproteobacteria bacterium | reverse complement strand
CTGAGGACTGAGGGGTGACTTATATTCACTCCTCAGCGCTCGATCCTCGTTCCTCGTGTTTAGATGCATCCGCAATCAAGGTCGGGATTTTTGCGGCCGATGGCATCGAGTGATGAGGCTGTGCTTGATTTCATCATATTTCCAGACTCTTCACCTGCAAAAAGGTCACTGTTTCCTGCATATATTTCTGAAACCGGGTCAACGGATACAGAGGAAGTTGTCGTATATCCCTGATAATTTGCGGTAAGATCAGGGTTTTGGAACACATCTTCCCAGTCGGCTGTTGCTGCGGTAGCGACAAGCATCAATGTTGCTGCAAGTATGGTTTTCATGGCTCTATCTCCTGGGCGTCAATCGGTAATGAGCAGGAAAATATCCCGCTCTTAACCATATAGACACCGCAAATGAGAATTAATTACAATAATATTTGGAATTATGCAATATAAAGACCTCAGAGACTTTATCCGGCAGCTTGAGCAGATCGGCGAATTGAAACGCATCGAGGCTGAAGTCGACCCTTATCTTGAGATTACAGAGATCTGTGATCGCACCCTCAAAGCAGGAGGTCCGGCACTGCTGTTTGAGAGTGTCAAAGGCTCTGATATGCCTCTGCTGGGGAATCTGTTTGGCACCACCAGACGGGTTGCCATGGGCATGGGAGAAGAGTCTGTCGAGGCGTTGAGGGAGGTAGGCAAACTGCTGGCGCAATTAAAAGAGCCGGAGCCCCCCAAAGGCGTGCGCGATGCCTGGGAAAAATTACCAGTTTTCAAAAAGGTGCTGGACATGGCGCCGAAAAACATCAAAAACGCGCTCTGTCAGGAGATTATTATCGAGGGCGACGATGTCGACCTGTCGAGAATACCCGTGCAGACCTGCTGGCCGGGAGATGCCGCGCCTTTGATCACATGGGGCCTGGTAGTGACACGAGGTCCGAGAAAATCCCGTCAGAATCTGGGCATTTACCGCATGCAGGTGCTTGGTCGCAACCGCGTTATCATGCGTTGGCTGGCGCATCGCGGCGGAGCACTCGATTATCGTGACTGGCAGCAGCTGCATCCGGGCGAACCTTTCCCCATTTCTGTGGCGCTGGGAGCGGATCCTGCAACTATCCTGGGTGCTGTAACCCCTGTTCCTGATTCGCTCTCTGAATATGCTTTCGCCGGATTACTGCGCGGCAGTCGTACGGAGGTAGCACGAAGTATTGGCAATGAGTTGCAGGTGCCTGCCAGTGCAGAGATTATTCTCGAAGGTCATCTGCATCCAGATGATATGGCGCCTGAAGGGCCGTTTGGGGATCACACAGGCTATTACAACGAGGTTGAGAGTTTCCCGGTACTGACCATCGATCGTATTAGCATGCGGCAGGAACCCATCTATCACAGCACCTACACGGGGCGTCCCCCGGATGAGCCTGCAATTCTGGGTGTTGCGCTGAATGAGGTGTTTGTGCCGATATTGCAGAAGCAGTTTCCGGAAATCACCGATTTTTATCTGCCGCCGGAGGGGTGCTCATACCGCATGGCCGTAGTGAGCATGAAAAAAGAATATCCCGGACACGCCAAGCGGGTGATGTTTGGTGTGTGGTCATTTCTGCGGCAGTTCATGTATACCAAGTTCGTGATTGTCACGGACGATGATATCAATGTGCGGCAGTGGGACGATGTGATCTGGGCCATGACCACGCGTATGGATCCTGTGCGGGATATGACGCTGGTTGAAAACACCCCCATCGATTACCTCGATTTCGCCTCGCCTGTCTCGGGGCTTGGTTCCAAGGTTGGCTTTGACGCCACCAACAAGTGGAAAGGGGAGACTGACCGTGAATGGGGTGTGCCGATCGAGATGGACGCCGCCGTCAAGGAGCGTATCGACACTATCTGGGATGAGCTGGGAATTTAATAGTGAGCAATTCTCAATGCGCCAATAGAGTGTCGACATTTTAAAAGACTTTTACCACGAAGCACACGAAGACCACGA
>JADWMH010000040.1 GCA_015767355.1 Gammaproteobacteria bacterium | reverse complement strand
CATTGCTGAACAAGCACAAGGTTGAACTGCGCAGCTATCCGGACGATGTCCTGCAGCAATTGCGCAAAGCCTCTCAGGAGGTTGTTGCAGAGCTGGCGAAAAAAGACGCCTTCAGCGCCAAAGTCTATGCTTCGTATGAGAAGTTTCTCAGCGATTCCATCGCCTTCAGCACGGTTTCAGATCAGGCCTACCTGAATGCACGCGCAGAAAAATAGCATCGCTATTCCCATGCCCGCCAGCAACATACTGAGTATTGTCGTAACATATCAATGACTCCGTGCATTGAATACATTTTGTTAAAATAGATGTCATTGCGAGGAGCCGTAGGCGACGCGGCAATCTTGTTTGGAGATTGCCACAGTCGCTTAGGCTCCCTCGCAATGACAAAATTCACATTGTCTTTTTGAGAACTTACTCAATATGATGAGGCACTTTTGAATCTCACCCTGCCACCGTTATCGCTCTATATTCATATCCCCTGGTGCGTGAAAAAATGCCCCTACTGTGACTTCAACTCCCATGCACTCTCTGCCGATATCGATGCAGAGAGCAATGAGGCCTTATATGTCGAGGCGCTGTTAAAAGATCTTTCGACAGAGATCCCCCTGGCCAGTGACCGAGAGCTTGAAAGCATATTTATTGGTGGTGGCACACCCAGTCTCTTCAGCGCTACAGCAATCACCCAACTTCTCGACGGGGTGCGTACACTAATAACGCTGAAACCCGGGGCAGAGATCACACTTGAGGCAAATCCCGGCGCCGCAGATGCCGCCTTTTTTGCCGGTTACCGGTTGGCAGGCGTCAATCGCCTCTCCATCGGCGCACAGAGTTTCAATGATGAACATCTGCGCAGCATCGGACGCATTCACAGCGCACACCAGGCGCTGGAGGCATATAGATTGGCAACAGATGCAGGCTTCCACAATATTAATCTCGATCTGATGTATGGACTGCCCGGGCAGTCCATTGGCCAGGCGATGGATGATCTCAAACAGGCCATTTCCCTGAAACCACAGCATCTCTCCTGGTATCAACTCACCATAGAAACCAACACGCTCTTCAGCAGCCAGCCTCCAGATGATTTGCCCTCTCATGAAAAACTGGCTGAGATCTCCGATGCCGGAATAGAGTTGCTGGGAGAGCATGGCTTCAAGCAGTATGAAGTGTCGGCTTTTGCAACCGGGGGGCATCAGTGCAGGCATAACCTTAACTACTGGCAATTTGGCGACTACATCGGCATAGGAGCAGGCGCACACGGCAAGTTGACATCAATGGATGGCGGCCACATCAGCCGCCGCCGCAAACAGCGCTCTCCTGCAGCCTATGTCGAATCGGCCCATTCAGGAGATGCACTCTCCAGCGAAAACCGGTTACAGGATGAGGATCTGCTGCTGGAATTCATGATGAATGTGCTGCGCCTCAATCAGGGCATACCTGCAGCTGCTTTTGAGCTGCGCACCGGTCTCTCTCTGAAGGCCATTCAACTGCGGTTGCTGCATGCCAGACGGGCAGGATTGCTGGAACAAAACCCGAAAGTGCTGAGGGCGACACAGATGGGACGTACATTTTTAAATAATCTGTTGATAATGTTCAGCTGAGCAGCATGACAAACATTCTTTTGTTTAACCACAAATGACTCGCCCATCGTCTCAATTAACACCCTCCTTGACAACTGAGCGCAGAGACAGTCTACTTGCGCTGACTCTTTTTATGCAAAAACAGGACTCCCATGTGGCGTAAGCTATTCCGACCAAAATGGCGGCATCGAAACCGGGACATTCGTGCTGAAGCTGTCCAGCTGCTGTCGGATGACGACCCCAATCTTGTCGAGGTCGTTCATCAGGACAGGGATACCGGGATTCGCCGTCAGGCATTGCGACGCGTTACTGATATCCAGCTGCTGCTTGATATTGCAGAGAGTGACACTGACTCATCCGTCTCCCGCGCAGCCGGCAGGCGCCTCTGGTTCCTGCTTGCACAGAGTGAAAATGCCGAATCGGTAGAACAGACTCAAAAAGTGCTGAAAGAGCATGGCAATAGTGAGATGGCGGAATATCTGATTCGCCACAGCAAATCAGCCGAAGTCCGGCTGCAGGCGCTTAATGAGATGCAACAACCTGCGCTGCTCAGTGAGGTCGCGCTGACAGATAAAGACACCAACATCCGACTGCAGGCGCTGGAACGCATCTCCAGGCTCTCCACGCTGAAACGCGTTGCGAAGGAAGCGCGTGGCAATAACAAGCGCGTCGCTCGCCGTGCGCGCGAGCTGGTGGAGGAACAGACTTTACTGCAGGAGCTGCCCCACCTGCAGCAGCAGTTGTGCGATCAAATAGAACACCTTGCTTCACTTCAGCAACCTGATCAAACGACCCTGCATCAACTCCGCCAACAGTGGGAGAAGGTTGACGCCGATGCCCCACCGGAGCTGAAAACCAGATTCAGCAACGCTCAACTGCAGATCGGCAAATCCATCGAGGAGTCGCGAAACAGCAAGGCACAGCAGGACCATCAGCTCGAACTCTGCGAGCAGAGCGACGCACTGCTGCATGATTTAGAGCAGAATGCCAACACGCCGTCACTTAACCTGAATGAAGTAGAGGCTGCCGAATGGATGCTGCGCAACAGCTGGCAGCAGCTTGAAAAGGATCTTGAGGCCGTCAACCCTGCTCTCAAGAGTCGTTTTGCCGAATCGCAGCAAAGACTTGCTCAGCGCCGCGGGCAAATTGGTCAACACCGGAAACTGCACGCACAGCAACACGCCATCATTGCGGAGATGCAAAACCTCGCTGGAAATGACGCTCAACTGACAGCATCCCGTGTAAAGGCCATAGAGTCCCGCTGGCATGCACTGAGATCGAAGCCCGATGCTGAAATGGAAAAACATTTCCACCAGTATCACTCTCAGGCAAAACAACGCCTGCAGGCGAACATCGAATCATCAGCAAAACTCGAAGCCGAGCTGAACCAGCTCCTTCAACAACTTGAGACTGCCCTGGATCAGGGGCAACTGAATGCTGCAGGAGCCTCCCGCAGCAAGGCGCAAAACGTTCTGAAGAGACTGGAGAAGCTGGCGACAACACAGCTGCGGCAGCACAAGGCATCCTATCATAGCCTGCTGGGGCGTTTCTCGGAACTGCAGGACTGGCAGCGCTTCGGCAGCGATCACGTACGTGAAGATCTGATCAGCGAAATGCAGCAGCTGATTCAATCAGGACTGCCTGCAAGAGAACTTGCCCACAATGTACGTGATCTGAGAAACAAGTGGCGCCAGCTGGATCGCAAAGGCGGTCCTGCTCCAGAGGCAATCTGGAACAAATTTAATGGGATTGCCGAGCAGGCCTATACTCCTGTCATCGCAGATCAGGAGCGGCGCCAGCAGCAGCAACTGCAGGCGGCCCGGCAGCGCCTCGAATTCTGTGACCAGCTCGCAAATGAAAATGCACAAATCGACTGGTCCACTCCCGACTGGCCCTTGATTGACAAGCGCATAAAGGAGGCGCAAAAGCAGTGGCGCAAGCTGGGAGGAGTCGACTCCAAAGCCTGGAGAAAGCTCAACCAGCGATTTATCGATGCCGTAAAACCCTTTGAGGTAAAGCTTGGGGAGGTGCGTGAATCTGAAAAGCTGCGCCGTGAGCGGCTCATCAAACAGGTACAGAGGCTTTCCGGGGAGTCTGATGTCGATACCGCCATTCAGCAGGCCAAGTCTGCACAGGCGCACTGGAGACCACTCGTCAGCGCCAGTAAACAGGTGGAGCAGCAGCTATGGAAAGAGTTTAAAACTGCAACCGATGCTGTTTTTGCCCGCCGCACCGCAATGCATGAAAGCGAACAGCAGGAGCAGTCAGCAAATACTTCTGCCAAAAAAGCGATTTGTGAAAAGCTGCAGCAGCTGATCACCACTGAACATGAAAACTGGTCTGCGGCTCGCAAAGAGCGTGATCATTTGGTGGATGAATGGAAAACCATCGGTCCGGCTACCCGCCAGCAATACAAATCACTGCAGCTGAAATTCACTCAGCTCACACCTGCGTTTGACGAAGCTGAAACTGCGGCCTCCATCCGGCAGGAGCGCCGCCATCTTGAACTGCTGCTGCAAAAAGCTGAACTTTGCGATCAAATGGAGCAGCAACTGTGCGGCCAGGATAGAGATATCAGCACTCTGCATGAGCAGTGGTCTGCACTGCCCACTCTGCAGCCATCGATTGAATCACGCATGCAGAAACGCCATCAACACATCATAGAAGCATTGGAGAATGGCGGTGATACTATTGAACAGCTATGCGCTCAGCGCAGCAGTAATCTGCAAAACAGCCTGCAGCTGTGTCTCGAAATGGAGGTGCTCCTCGATATCGACTCTCCCGAAGAATTCCATGAGCAACGCCGACAATGGCAGCTTACTCACCTCTCCACTGCCATGACAGGCGGACTCGCTCATAACGCCAGTTCAAATGAGAATGTCAGGCAGCTTCTTGAGGAGAGTTGCGTAAATGGTCCGCTTCCGCAAGAGTATGTCGACACTCTCAGGCAGAGAGAGCGAAACATCGTTGCCGCCCTTCTCGAGTGATAGTGATATAATCTCAACCGTTTTTCGTGAACTCTTCTAGAGAATCATCCCGGGGCTGAAAAAACAGCCTCAATCCACACAATGGAGCAATATAGATGCTAAACAAAGTTATTTCGGGCCTGGCGGCTCTTCTTCTCATCACCAGTGGCGCCACATTTGCCGAAGACGCGGCCCCGAAGGAGAAACCCAAGGCTGCAGCCCCTGCTGCGGAGAAAACCGCAGAGCAAAAACTTCCGGAGGGAGTCGAGCTATTCAAGGACTGGATCAAAGAGTGTGAAAAACTCAAAGATCCCGAGGGCAAGGAGATCGAACTCTGCCAGATCTCACAGACACTCACGAATACAGAGATCAATCAGCCTATGCTGAAAGTCGCCGCCGGCTATGTTCCCGGTAAAAAAGAGGCTGTCATGATCCTCACCCTGCCGTTGGGCGTTATCCTGCCACCGGGCGTTCAACTCACAGTGGGCGAGGGCAAGGCCGCCAGGGTGCCTGTCACGACCTGCCTGCCTCAAGGCTGCCAGGCCGGGGTGCAACTCGACAAGGAGTTTACAGCGCGCCTGAAAAAAGGTAAGCAAATGATTGTTACATTTCTCGGCCCTGATGGTAAGCAGATCAATGCGCCAATCTCACTCTCCGGCTTTACCGCCGGCATGGACAGCATAAAGCCAAAGTAAACTTACCCCTGAACCGTGACCGTCACCCGCCGCTGGTGGGGGCGGTGGCGGTGCTCCCACAGATAGACTCCCTGCCAGGTTCCAAGCGCCAACCGCCCCTGCGTCACCGGAACCGTTAAATCCATACCGGTTAGAATCGAGCGCACATGCGCCGGCATATCGTCCGGCCCTTCATCAACATGGATGAACATGGGATCGCCATCCGGCGCCAGCCGCAGCATAAACGTCTCCAGATCCCTGCGCACATCCGCATCGGCATTTTCACACAAAATCAACGAAGCACTGGTGTGATGCAAAAAAACATGGCACAGGCCGGTATCAACCCCGGACTCCGCCGCCACGGCGGCAATCTCCCCGCTGATATTCATCGTATTGCGGCCCCTTGTCTGAAACTGCAACTGCTGCTGATAGCTCTTCATCATCTCTAATCCAGTTGAGTTTAGCTGGGGATTATGCCCCTCAACAAATCCACCGTTTGCACGTTCACTCTTCAAGAAGCCGGGTCACTTCATCAAGCAGAGTCGGTAACTTTTCTTCAACCACACTCCAGACCAGACGAATATCCACCTGCGCATAGCCATGAATGAGGATATTGCGAAACGCGATGAATCTTGCATGACAGCCCCTTGTGGAGAATCTATCAGAATTGTAAACGATCTATCTGTTTGAGGTGCAGACCAATGTTTATAAATGCACTTCCCGCAACAGCCCCATGATTTCTCACGTTACCTTCTCCAAAAGCATGCATTTTTTGATATGTCACCTACTGAAACATTACGCTATCATACAGTAGAGAGTGTTCCCAATCAGCACAGGTAAACAGAGTTCTCAAGTAGAGGAGATTGACGGCGGTTAATTTACAATCACTGCAGGAGTTGTCGGTCACCACGCTGAAAGGCGTGGGACCGCGCGTTTCCGAGCGCCTTGCGGGGCTTGGTATCGAGAGTGTTCAGGATATTCTGTTTCACCTGCCGCTGCGCTACCAGGATCGCACCCGGGTCTACCCGCTTGGCGCCGTGCGCCCCGGCGAGCATGTGGTGATCGAGGCGAGCGTCGATCATGCCCAGATTCGCTTTGGACGCCGCCGCTCGTTGCTGGTGCAGGTCAGCGACGGCACTGGCACACTGATACTGCGTTTTTTCTACTTCTCCAATGCGCAAAAAGAGTCCTTTCGACACGGCGCACGGCTGCGCTGCTTCGGCGAGATCCGCAACGGACCAGCCAGCTATGAGATCGTTCATCCCGAGTACTCCCTGCTCGAGGAGGATCAGGAAATAGAGGTTGATGATACCCTGACTCCTGTTTACCCCTCTACCGAAGGGCTACAGCAGCGCACCTGGTTTGAATTGACGAAGCAGGCTCTGGCGCTGCTTGAGAACGGCGCACTGTTGACTGAACTGCTGCCGTCATCTCTCGACCCACTACTGTCACAGCCACTTGCCCGGGCGCTGCAACTGCTGCATCGCCCGCCTCCGGACATCTCGCTGGATGATCTGCAGGAGGGGGCGCATCCCGCGCAGCAGCGCCTGGTCTTCGAGGAGCTTCTCGCCCATCAGCTGAGCCTGCTGCAGATGCGTCGGCAACAGCGCCGGCATAATGCGCCCGCTATCGATGCGCAGGCTCCTCTTGCTGATCAGTTGCTAAACAAACTGCCCTTCTCTTTGACTGCCGCCCAACAGCGCGTGCTCGATGAGATCATCACCGACATGACCGAACCGCATCCGATGCAGCGCCTTGTACAGGGTGATGTCGGCTCAGGCAAGACCATCGTTGCCGCACTGGCTGCACTGCAGGCCATCAGCAGCGGCTATCAGACCGTGATCATGGCGCCGACCGAGCTGCTTGCCGAGCAGCACCTCAATAACCTGCAGCAGTGGCTGGAACCACTGGGTGTGGCGTTAGTGTCGCTGTCGGGAAGCCACAAGGGCAAGGCGCGTTCACAGCGCCTGCAGCAGATTGCCAGCGGCGAGGCGCGCCTGATTATCGGCACACATGCGCTCTTTCAGAGTGACGTGGAATTCCACTCGCTTGGCCTGGTGGTCATCGACGAGCAACACCGTTTTGGCGTGCATCAACGCCTGGCGCTGCGGCAAAAAGGCGAGGCTGAAGGCCTGCTGCCGCACCAGTTGATCATGACGGCCACGCCGATCCCTCGCACTCTGGCCATGACAGCCTATGCCGATCTCGATCTCTCTGTCATCGACGAACTCCCCCCGGGCCGCATTCCTGTAACAACAGTGGTGCTCTCCGATAACCGCCGGGACGAGGTCATCGAACGTGTCCGAGATGCATGTCAGCAGGGCAGACAGGCCTACTGGGTTTGCACCCTGATCGAGGAGTCTGCTGCGCTGCAGGCACAGGCGGCGGAGGATACTGCGCAACAACTGCAACAGCAGCTTGTCCAATTAAAGATCGCGCTGGTGCACGGACGCATGAACGCGACTCAGAAAGAGACGGCAATGAATTCTTTCAAGGCGGGTGAAACTGATCTGCTGGTCGCCACGACCGTCATCGAGGTTGGCGTGGATGTACCCAATGCCAGCCTCATGATCATCGAAAACCCCGAACGCCTGGGTCTGGCACAGCTGCATCAGCTGCGCGGGCGTGTCGGCAGGGGGTCAGAGCAAAGCCACTGTGTGCTGCTCTACCATCCACCGCTGGGGCAGCAGTCGCGACAGCGCCTTGCGGTGATGCGCGACAGCAGTGACGGATTTATCATCGCACAAAAAGATCTGGAGATTCGTGGCCCCGGCGAAGTGCTGGGAACACGCCAGACCGGTGAGCTGCAGTTTCGCATCGCGGATGTAGTGCGTGATCAAAATCTGCTGACCCGTGTTCAACAAGCGGCAAGGATGGTGCTCACAAAACATCCGCAGGCTGCCGCGCCGTTGATTCATCGCTGGATAGGCCATAAGGTGCAATACAGGGGGGTGTAGGTTCGGAGGATTGCTGATGCGCCTCGTGCCTCGACACATCCTATGAAGAATCAAGCACACGGGGTTATTGAGAAGTTACGTGTTTTTCCGTGTAGTCCGTGTGTTCCGTGGTTAATATAGTAACGGTTTCTACATCCCTCTGGCTTTTTTGATCATATCGTAGGCTTGCTTGATCTGGAAGGTTTTGTCTGCTGCAACCTTCATCATCTCTTCCGGAAGCCCTTTGGAAACCAGTTTGTCGGGGTGATGTCGGCTCAACATGCGGCGATAGGCCTTTTTCACGTCGCTGTCAGAGGCTGACTTATCGACGCCAAGCAGTTCATAGGCATCATTGATGGTTGCAGCAGATGTCGCTGCAGAGGGTTTGCGGCCCTGACGCTGCTCGCCTGCAAAGTGCCCCGAGGCCTTCACCAGGTAGATGATGGCGCGGTATTCAGCCTGGCGGAACCCCAGATGTTTGCACACCTGCAGCAGGATTTTCTCTTCCGCTGAATGCATCACCCCGTCGCTGAGGGCAACCTGCACCTGAACCTCGATAAAGATGCGCAGCAGATTTCTTTGCCGGCCCAGCTGATGCTTGAACTGATCCAGCACTCCCGCGAGATCGAAATCCGCCCTCTTTCCCTGCTGGAAAAGCGCCATCGCCAATTTACGCTGCTCGGCATCCAGAGCCATCTGCTGCATCAGCGCTTCAGCAATCTCGATCTCATCGCGCGTCACCTGGCCATCGGCCTTGGCGATATGTCCCATGACGGAAAAGGTCGCTGTAAAAAAGGCGGTCTGTATCAGCTCTCTTTGATCCGCATCGAGTTCGGGCCCTTCGAGCCGTGCAACATTCAGACCCTTGTCGATCTGATGACCCATGACAGCGCCAAGCAGCGCTCCTATCGGCCCGCCAAGCATAAATCCGAATGTTCCACCAAGCAGTTTTCCCCACCAGCCCATCACTTCACCTCAATCTTCATACTCGGCCGCACGGCGCGCATCACCCCTTACCTTATCGGCAGGATAACGCTGTTCATTGATCTCAATCTTTTTGTTGGCTGCTGCGACAAGATCGATATCGAGACGTTCGGCGCAGCGGATCAGAAATATCAGGATATCCGCCATCTCCATCGCCACTTCGTCATGCTTGCCGTCAGAGAGGTTGTAGCTCTGCTCTTCAGTCAGCCATTGAAAATGCTCGACCAGCTCGGCTGCCTCGGCGATCAATGCCATGGAGAGGTTTTTTGGAGAATGGAATTGCTCCCAGTCACGGCTTTGGGCAAAAGCTTTAAGGCGCTGGTTCAACGCAGCCAATGAATCTTCTCTCATCTCTTCTCTCACCGTCTCATCCCGGGCGGCCATCCACTCTTGGCTTGATCAGCATCGATGCGTAGCGAAACACAAACACCAGAAAGGCGAGAAACCAGAAGCCGCCTGCCATGTGGACCATAAAGTAGTAATTTTCGGCAAATGCCGGAATGGCCGGCAGCAGACGCAACAGCGGCGTTATCAGAATAAACACGAACGCGACGATCAGCGCGGTAGAGTGTTTCAACTCCCTGCCCGTGTGGCCGAGGATAACGCGGCTCATCATGCCGAGCGTGATGATGCCAAAAGCCCCGGAGGTCAGTGCATGGATTGCGTAGCTGCTGGTGGTCCAACCCATCGCCGTCATGAAATGCATCAGCAGGCCGATTGGAACCCATAGAAATCCGAGGTAGAGAATCCACAACAGCGGAACCTTCCACAGCGCGCTGAGATGCCATCCAGCGGCGCGGATAGCCAGCAATATGGCTGCAAGCAGCGCCGCAACACCGCTGATCAGATCATTTCCAAACAGGGTATAGTAAAATGCCCATGCGCTGGTGACGACAGTTCCGGAAATCTCCACCGCATGATAGTGACGGGTAGCCCCTCTCTGCCCGGTTCCATTCTCGATAAAAAAGGGAATCACCCGTGTTCCCATCACCATAATCAGCACCACGATCAGCGCAATCGCCATGCGTTGGCCGATGATGGCTGTGTCAGTGGTAAGGCCCAGCAGTTGCAGGTGCATCAGCAGATTTGCAACCCACAGACCCAGCACGATGGGAGTGAAGATCATATTCTTGTACTGCTTGACCCGCAGCACCGGGATGGCGACGGCGATCCCTGAAAACAGCAAAAACGAGAGGTCGACAACAGCGATCCACATCCCTGGAACCGGGATGAACGGCAATATACGGGCAATGACCCACAACCCTGTCAGCGCCGCCAGCCATGAGCCATGCAGCGTTTGAACCCCTGTCCAGTTGCGGCTGGCCGTTAGCAAAAAGCCGACGATGACGACCGATGTATAACCCATCAGCATCTCATGGATATGCCACCAGTTGCCCGGATAGTAGGGAGGTCTCTCCATCCACCCCGACCACATCAGCAACCACAGCGACATCAGCACCACTGCGGATATTCCTGCCAGCAGAAAAAAAGGGCGGAAGCCAAGCTCAAACAATGCAAAGCGCTTCAGCGTGGGTTGTTGTTCATTAATATTCAGAAGCGCCATTTGCCTCTCTCTTCAGTTTCAGTTGTAAGGAAATAATGCCGGAAGTATCAGGCTGAATCCATCTTCTCCTGTGCGCGCTGGATCGCAGCCCTGACTTGCTGCGGTGCTGTGCCGCCGATGTGATTGCGGGCCGCTACCGAGCCTTCCAGCGTGAGGACATCGAAAACATCCTCATCGATGACAGCAGAAAATTGTTGCAATTCATTCAACTTCAGTTCGGAAAGATCACACCCCTTGCCGACGCACAAGGCGACGGCCTTGCCGACGATTTCATGCGCATCACGAAAGGCTATTCCCTTGATCACCAGGTAGTCAGCAAGGTCTGTTGCAGTGGCAAAGCCGCGCATTGCTGCAGCACGCATGTTGCCATGCCGACAGGAGATCGCCGGAATCATGTCGGCAAAGATTTTCAGGCACCCCTTGAGGTTGTCCACGGTATCAAACAGCGGCTCCTTGTCCTCCTGGTTGTCCTTGTTATAGGCCAGAGGCTGGCTCTTCATGAGCGTCAGCAGCGCCATCAGGTGGCCGAAGATGCGTCCGCTTTTTCCGCGGATCAGCTCCGGCACATCCGGATTTTTCTTCTGCGGCATAATGCTGGAACCGGTGCAGAAACTGTCTGAGAGTTCGATGAAGGCAAACTGCGCCGAGGACCAGATGATCAGCTCTTCGGAGAAACGCGACAGATGCATCATCATAATACTGGCTGCACTGGTAAACTCGATGGCGAAATCGCGGTCGGAAACTGCATCCAGTGAATTCTCTGCAGGCGCATCGAATCCCAGCAGTTCAGCCGTTAATTCCCGGTCGATGGGATAGGTGGTTCCTGCCAGTGCGGCTGCGCCCAGCGGCATGATATTCATGCGCCTGCGGCAATCTGCCAGGCGGCTGGCATCACGTGACAGCATCTCAAACCAGGCCATCATGTGATGGCCGAAGGTGATCGGCTGGGCCGTCTGCAGATGGGTGAAACCGGGCATGATGGTATCGACCTCCTGCTGCGCAATCTGAAGCAACGCTTTTTGCAGCCTGCGAATCCCGCTGCTGATGTCATCAATTTCATCACGCAGCCACAGGCGGATATCTGTAGCCACCTGGTCATTGCGCGAACGACCGGTATGCAGTTTTTTTCCGGCGATGCCGATAGCATCAGTCAGCGCAGCCTCGATGTTCATATGCACATCTTCAAGCGCAACAGACCATGGGAATGACCCCGCTTCAATTTGCGCCTTGATGGCATTCAGGCCATCGACAATGCTCTGCTTCTCCTCCCCGGAAATTATCTCCCGGGCGGCAAGCATGGTTGCATGCGCAATGGAACCGGCTATGTCCTGGGGAGCAAGTCGCTGGTCAAATTCGACCGATGCGGTAAATGCCTCGACAAACGCATCGGTCGGTTCATTAAATCGCCCTGCCCAGAGTCTGTTATCACTCATAGATCTTATTCAATAAGGAGAATCAAA
>JADWMH010000189.1:3418-4380 GCA_015767355.1 Gammaproteobacteria bacterium | reverse complement strand
CCAGCTCACGCGTGGTAACGCAGGTCAGGAGAGAAACTCGAGAATCTCCTGCTCGATTTCTGCTTTGTCGATGAGTGTCTTCTGCGTGATCTCCTTATCGAAAAGAGCCTGAATGGATGACGGAATGGTGATGCCGGCCTTTGCTGCAATAGATTTGAGAGCGTCGAGGTCATGTGCATCAACCTCCCCCGTCAGTGCATTGGCGATTGTCGGGGAGAACTTGGTCCACTCCGCTGTTGAATAGGCAATGGTCTTCAGCGGTTTGCTTCTGCAGCTCTCATAGGCCTTGAAACAGGTTGCAGTGTGCGGGTCCATCAGATAACCGTCACCAAATGCCTCCCTGATGTACTCCCTGCCCTCTTCATCGTCACAAAAATCCGCCTCAAAAAACTGCTGCAGCTGGACGAGTTCATCATCTGTGAGCTGGTAGTAGTTTTCGTTGTCCAGCTGTGACATCAACGCTTTGGTGCGCCCGGCTCCGTAGAGATCGTAGAGAATGCGCTCGACATTAGATGACTTCAGAATATCCATCGCCGGTGAGGTAGTTGAAACGACAGACATGCTGCGCAGGTCGTAACTGCCGCTTTTGATGAGATGGGTGAGCACGTTGTTGCGGTTTGAAGCAATCAGGATCTTCTCGACGGGCAATCCCATCTTCATAGCGTAATAGCCGCCCAGCGCATTGCCGAAATTCCCGCTGGGAACCGCCAGGTAAACCTTCTCACCCATGGCAACAGCTTTCTGCCTGACCAGCTCAAGATAGCTGTGGATATGATAGATCAGCTGAAAAATGATGCGCCCGAAGTTCACCGAGTTGGCGGCAGAGAGCTGGATATTTTTCTCCCTGAGTTTCGCATTGAAACTCTCCGATCCCAATAACAGTTTTAGCGCATTTTGCGCATCATCAAAATCACCATGAATACCGATCACCTTGAGATTTCGCGCATCCTCGGTCACCATCT
>JADWMH010000189.1:0-3408 GCA_015767355.1 Gammaproteobacteria bacterium | reverse complement strand
TTCTTGAATGTTTCCAGAGCTGCGGGACCTGTATCGCCGCTGGTTGCAGCCATGATCAGATAGTGTTCGTTACGCTGTTGGGCAAGCGCAGAGAGCACCTCTCCGAAAGGCTGCAGCGCCATATCCTTGAAGGCCCGGGTTGGACCATGATAGAGCTCACTGACATAGAGGTCGTCCTTCACCCTGACCACCGGCACGGGGTTGTCAGGATCATCGAAGGCGTCGTACAACGCCAGCGCCTCATCGATGGCATCCGCATCGATATCGATCTCAAACAGGGATAGCAGGTCACGCGCAAGGGTTTTATAGTCGGAGTCGAGATGATTGTGTAAAAAATCATCTCCAAGCTGTGGCAGCATCTCGGGAACATAGAGTCCTCCGAATGAGGACATTGGCCCAAGGATCGCCGAAGAGAAACTCACCTCCTGCGGATGCAGGCCATCATTGCCACGCGTTTCAATAAAGTTCATCTGTTGACCAGAAGTGCTGTGAAGAATTGAAAAGATTATACCCGAGGATTGAAACGGGCAATTTGAAAATATCCGTAGGGTGGATAAGAGGCGGCGCATCCACCATGAACGTCGCAACCACAATGGTGGATGCGGCTAAAAGACGCCTTATCCCCCCTACGAATTCAGGTTATATGACTTTCTCGCTTGAAGCATATCCCTCTTTGAAATAGAAAAAGGCCACCAAGAGGTGACCTTTGAGGCGGATCTGAAATAGCTTCCGGATCAGATACCCAAAGCGCTCTTGATCTCGGCAACCACTGCATCACTGGATGTCGCATTGACATCAATCAGCATGTTCTCGCCGGTGTAGAATCCAACCAGGGGAGCGGTCTGCTCATTGAATACATCGAGACGCTTGGAGATGGCCTCTTCGGTCTCATCGGCGCGCTGTACGACAGCACCGCCGCACTTGTCGCAAACACCTTCAGCCTTGGGCGGGTTGCTTTTGACATTGTAGATCTCACCGCAATCTTCGCAGGTGCGGCGGGTCGTCAGACGATCGAGAATAACGTCACGCGGCACGTTCAGGTTGACGGCGCCATCCAGTTCGATCCCGAGCTTGGTCAGCAGCACTTTCAACTCTTCAGCCTGGGGAATGGTGCGTGGGAATCCGTCGAGCAGAAACCCCGCCTTGCAGTCATCTTCCAGCAGGCGCTCGCCCATGATGCCCATAATCAGGGAGTCAGGCACCAGCTCGCCGCGAGTCATGTAGCCCTGCGCCTCCTTACCAAGATCGGTGCCATCCTTGACGGCAGCGCGCAGAATGTCGCCGGTAGAAATTTGTACAGAACCATCGATCGCAGTGAGCAGCTTGGCAACGGTGCCTTTGCCGGCGCCGGGAGCGCCTAATAGAATCAGTTTCATGGGGTAGTCTCCTATAAATTGAGTAAATGAAAACAGGGAAAATTTGACTGGCGCATATTCTATACGTTTAGCCGTTATTTTTCAGCAGGGATTCCGTTAAAAGCCCTGCCAATGGGAAAAAACATTTATTGATAACTACAAACCCTCTTGTTTCGCTGCAAACCGCCAACTGACGTCTGCAAACTTTCTTTTATTGCTATACTCCCGTGACTTCCAATACAACCCATATTGACCATCAAGGAACCTATCGATGCAACGCCTCCTGCTATCCTGCTTTAGCCTCATTATCTCTTTCACCCTGCTGCTGACTCCAGCTTACTCAGCCGCCAACCCTTCCATCGAAAAAATCGTCAATTCAGGCAAAAACCTGATCATGTACTGGCCTGACTTCTCCGATTACAAAGGCCAGGTGAGCGCGTTCTACTCACAAAACAACTTTAAGCCGGCATGGTTCAGAAATGGCAAGCCGACGAAAGCGGCCGGTGATGTCATCCGGGTTCTCAGAGATGCCGGTGCAAAAGGGTTGAATCCACTTGATTACGACAGCAAATTGCTGACAAATGCGCTGAAAAACGGGACCTCGGGAAAGACCAACCAGGTCGACGTTGCTCTGACTGTAGGCGTGATGCGCTATGTCTCCGATCTGCGAATTGGCAGGGTGGATTTCAAGAGTCTGAGCAATGACTTCGACATCCCGGACAAGCGCATCAACCTTCCTTTGTTCGTAAAAGATCTAACGAAATCTTCACACGTCAGGCAGCAACTGGACTCGGTCGAGCCCCAACTTCCACAATACAAGGTGCTGCCAAAGGCGCTGGCTAAATATCGAAATCTGGCAAAGGACCCCCGCCTCTCCGAAAAACTCTCTGACAGTAAAACGATTCACCCCGGCGAACCCTATGCACAGACGAACCTGCTCGCCTACAAACTGCACAAACTCGGTGATCTTAAAAATATGCCATCGAGCAACAGTTACTCCGGCGCCGTGGTCAACGGAGTCAAGAACTTCCAGAAAAGGCACGGCATCGATGAGGATGGCGTACTTGGCAAGGGAACCTTTCGCCAGCTCAATACACCGATGAAAAAACGCGTCGATCAGATTACTCTCGCCATGGAACGCTTCCGCTGGTTTCCCAATGACTTTGGACAAAACCCGGTTATCGTCAACCTGCCGGAATTTCGCGCCCGCGCTTATCGCAAAGTTGGAAATCAGAAATATCAACTGAAACTGGAGATGAACGTGGTGGTGGGTAAAGCCTACCCGCGCAATCAAACGCCGGTATTCAACAAGAGAATGAATCACCTGGTTCTGGCGCCCTACTGGAATGTTCCCACCAGCATTACCAAGGGAGAGTTAATACCCAAGCTGGACAAGGACCCTTCATATCTGCGCAAGAAGCATTATGAAATCGTCGATGGCGAGGGAAACAGCCACCCCTATAACAGCAGCAGCAAAAGAGGTCTGCTGAACGGTTCACTGAGAATTCGCCAGAAGCCCGGAAATCACAACTCGCTGGGGCTGGTGAAATTCATGTTCCCTAACAAATATTCCGTCTACATGCATGGCACCCCGGCGCAGAGCCTGTTTGCCAAGTCCAAACGTGACTACAGCCATGGCTGCATTCGACTCGAGGAGCCGCTCAAAATGGCTGAGTATATTACTCAACTCGATGGACAGGGCTCCACCTGGACAAAAGCGCGTTTGAAAAAGACCATGGAGTCCGGCAAGGCAACGACCGTCAAGCTGAATTCGGACATCCAGGTGTTCGTCCTCTACACCACTGTGGTGGTGCATCAGGATGGTAAAATATTCTTTTATGATGATGTCTATGGTCACGACAAAAAGCTGGCGCATGCCCTGGCCGGCGGATATCCCTATCCCTGGGTAAAGTGATCTCTGTATAGAATAAAGAACGTTCATAGGATGTGTTGAGGAACGAAGCGCATCGGCCAATGATGATGCGCTTGGCCTACATGGATGTCAGGGGCGTGAGCAGGACGCGGAAGCTTCGCTACCGCTCAACACATCCTA
>JADWMH010000188.1 GCA_015767355.1 Gammaproteobacteria bacterium | reverse complement strand
TCCGGATATCCACGGGTTGCTTCCATTGGCGGGGGTTGCAGCCGGCGGCCCGGCAGTCGGCGCTGCACTGCTGGCAGCCGGGATTGTGGCAGGAAAACAGCTCGACCAGATTGCAGAGGTAAACTATCAGGTCAAAGGTTCATGGGATAATCCCGATGTAGTGCGTGTTGCGCGGAAAAAACTGTTTGGTGGAAGTCAACGGCAAAAACTTGATCAGCCATTCGTTGATCCACATTCGGAGTCCATCAACAGAGAGAGTTGGCGCAGTGAAAGCAGCGGCAAAGGCAAGAACCCCATCGGCAAGGGATATGATGATCCCCTGGCGGATTTCCAATGATTCTGCTTCGGTGATATGCTCTCTTACCTGCCAGACAATAAACGATAATGACAATGCCCACTACCCTGAAAGCAACAGCAGTGCAGATGGCCTCTGGCCCGAATGTCAACGCCAACCTGTTTGAAATTGAACGCATCGTCGCTGCGGCTGTTGACGAGGGCTCTAACCTGATCGTGCTGCCGGAAAATTTCGCCTTTATGGGGCAAAGTTGCAGCGATATGCTGGCAATTCAGGAGAAGGCAGGAGATGGACCCCTGCAGACTTTTCTCTCTGATCTGGCGCGAAAGCATGCCATATGGCTGGTTGGCGGCACCATTCCGCTGTCCACTGCGGATGAGAGCAAGGTTAGAGCCGCTTGCCTGGTCTATAGCGATACGGGTGAACTTGCCGGGCGCTATGACAAACTGCATCTGTTTGATGTGCAACTGCCGGATGTCAAGGAGCAATACAAAGAGTCCAGTGTCATCGAGCCGGGAAATGTGCCGTTGGTGGTCGAGACGCCGTTCGGCAATATCGGCGTTGCTGTCTGTTACGATTTGCGTTTCCCCGAGTTGTTCCGCTCGATGCTTTCGGCAAAGCCGGATCTCTTTGCCATCCCGTCGGCATTTACAGCGGCAACAGGCAAGGCGCACTGGGAACCGCTGGTTCGCGCCCGCGCCATCGAGAATCTCTGTTATGTCATTGCTGCAGCCCAGGGTGGCTACCACGTCAGCGGCCGTGAAACCCATGGCCACAGCATGATCGTCGATCCCTGGGGTACGGTGCTTTCGCAGGTGCCGCGCGGTTCGGGTTTTGTTACCTCGAAGCTGGACATCGAATTACTGCATACCACGCGGCGCAATTTTCCCAGCCTGGATCACCGCCGCCTGATGTGCGAGCTATGAGAGGCCCTCTCCCGTTGCAGGCAAATTATCTATAGGATGTGTTGAGGTACGAAGCGCATCAGAACAAGAAAGTGAACCACGGAACACACTGAAAACACGGAAATGAAAACATAATAATTCCGTGTTGTCCGTGTGTTCCGTGGTAAAAAAAGAAAATCTCCTTCATTCACACCTTATCCTGGAAACCTATCACTCATGCTGGAAATTGTTGAACAGCAGCTGCTGGCCCCTGCTGGTCTCGAGCAGCACCATCTTGACCTTGTGCTTGACCATCTTATGGGGCATCAGATCGATTTTGCCGATGTCTATTTTCAGTCGAGTCGTCTGGAGGCGTGGACGCTTGAAGACGGCATCGTCAAGGAGGGCGCCTACAGCATCGAGCAGGGCGCCGGTATCCGCGCTATCAGCGGCGAAAAAACCGGCTTTGCCTATACCGACGAACTGCAGCTGCCTAACCTGATACAGGCCGCTGATACGGCGCGGGCGATTGCGCGCGTTGGTCAAAACAGAAGTATTGCTACAGCTGAAGGGGGAACAGGGCGCCAACTCTATGCAGCAGCAAATCCACTCGACACGCTGTCACGCAGTGACAAGATCGCTTTGCTGCACCAGGTGGAGCAGGAGGCGCGCAGACAGGATCCGTGCGTGCAGCAGGTGATCGTCAATCTGATCGCAGCTTATGACATGGTGCTTGTGGCCGGCAGCGACGGCGTGCTGCGCAGCGATATACGCCCCCTGGTGCGCATGAATGTGCATGTGATCGTCGAACAGGATGGTCTGCGTGAACAGGGAACGGCCGGTGCAGGCGGGCGTACCGAGTTGGACTTCTTCACCCGCAACGCGCGTGGGCTGGATCTGGCGCGAGACGCTGTGCGCCAGGCGCTGGTCAATCTGCGGGCTGTCGATGCCCCCGCCGGCTCCATGCCCGTTGTGCTTGGCCCCGGCTGGCCGGGGGTGCTGCTGCATGAGGCGATTGGACATGGCCTTGAAGGTGATTTCAATCGCAAGGGGACGTCGGCTTTTGCCGGTCGTATGGGTGAGCGAGTTGCTTCGCCGCTATGTACGGTGGTGGACGACGGCACGCTTGAAAAGCGTCGCGGCTCTCTGAATATGGACGATGAAGGAACCACCACGCAACAGACAGTCCTGATCGAGAAGGGAATTCTGAAAGGCTATATGCAGGACAAACACAATGCCTCCCTGATGGGCGTCGACTCCACCGGCAACGGCCGGCGCGAGTCCTATGCCCATCTGCCCATGCCGCGCATGACCAATACCTACATGCTGGCTGGTGAACATGACCCGCAGGAGATCATCGCCAGTGTCGACAAAGGGCTCTATGCTGTCAACTTCGGCGGCGGCCAGGTGGATATCACCTCCGGGAAATTTGTCTTCTCCGCCAGTGAAGCCTATCTGATCGAGAATGGAAAAGTCACTACGCCCGTCAAGGGGGCGACCCTGATCGGCAATGGCCCTGAAGTGTTGAATCTCGTCAGCATGGTTGGCAACGATCTTGAACTGGATGCAGGCATTGGCGTCTGCGGCAAGGAGGGGCAGAGTGTGCCGGTCGGGGTTGGACAGCCGACCCTGAAGGTGGATGAGCTGACCATAGGCGGCACAGTATGAGAGCGTTTGATCACAAGGCGAAATATACGCAACTGCGGCAGCTGGTCGAAGATGTACTCAAGGAGGCCGGACGCCAGGGCGCCTCATCGGCAGAAGTTGCTGCGCACAGTAATATGGGGCTGTCGGCAACAGTGCGCCTGGGAGAGCCGGAAACCATCGAACATACGCGGGACAACAGCCTCAGTATCAGCGTCTATATGGGGCGGCACAAGGGAGCTGCGTCGACTGCCGAGTTGTCCGCTGCGGCGATTAATGAAGCAGTGAGCGCCGCCTGTTCGATTGCAAAATACACCGCAGAGGATCCCTTTTCCGGGCTCGCTGACGCTGATTTGATGGCGACTGAATTTCCTGACCTGGAACTCTATCATCCCTGGGATATCGATATCGAAGAGGCGCTCACGATGGCGCTGGAATGCGAGGCTGCTGCGCGTGATTATGACCCGCGCATCACAAACTCCGAAGGAGCAACACTCAATACCGGCCAGGCTGTCGGAGTTTACGGCAATACACATGGGTTCGTGCATGGTTATCCGAGCAGCCGCCATTCACTCAGCTGCAGCGTCATCGCGCAGCAGGATGAATCCATGCAGAGAGACTACTGGTATACCACTGCCCGTTCTGCGACAGCGCTGGATGCAGCGGCGGGTATTGGCGAACGTGCTGCGCAGCGGGCTATTGCACGTCTCAATGGACGCAAGTTGAAGACACGCCATGCGCCGGTGCTGTTTCGCGCCGAGATTGCCGGAGGGCTGCTCAACAGTCTCATCCATGCCATCAGCGGATCAGCGCTCTATCGTCGTGCAACCTTTCTGCTGGATGCACTGGATACCCCGATATTTCCCGAATGGGTCAACATCGAGGAGAATCCATTTGTTATGCAGGGATTATCCAGTGCTGCTTTTGATGCAGAGGGAGTTACGACCAGCCGCCGCAAACTGGTGGTTGACGGCATCTTGAAAGGCTATGTGCTGAGCAGCTACTCGGCGCGCAAACTTGACTTGCAAACTACCGGCAATGCCGGCGGTGTACGCAACCTCTCGATTCAGATGGGCGACCAGGACTATGATGCATTGCTGAAGACCATGCACACCGGCCTGGTGGTGACCGAACTGATGGGGCAGGGAGTCAATCCGATTACCGGCGACTACTCACGCGGCGCCAGCGGCTTCTGGGTGGAGAATGGTGAAATCCAGTATCCGGTAGAGGAGATTACGATCGCAGGAAATCTCAAGACCATGTTTCAGCAGCTCGTGGCCGTGGGCAATGATGATGACTATCCCGGCAGTACCCGCACCGGCTCATGGCTGATCGAATCGATGATGATCGCCGGCGAGTAACTTTTCAGGAAATAAACCACGGAACACACGGAAAAAGAAAAACAGAATGATCCCGTGCATTGTTCGTGTCTGTGTATGATGCGCTTAGCAAGCTCAGCACATCCTATGGATTGTGATCCTACACGGACTTATACTCGATGTTCAAGTTTTTGAGTATTGGTGAAGGCTACCTACGCGGCCTTTTTGTATTTCAGAGACT
>JADWMH010000187.1 GCA_015767355.1 Gammaproteobacteria bacterium | reverse complement strand
AAGTTTCGCATAGTGTCCCTTGCCGGGAGAGATGATGTTGTCACGCGAGTCGTACCTGAGTATCAGGCCAAGTCCTCCGGTGCTTGAGTCAAACTGGGGATCCGGGATTTCCGGAAAATCGTCGAAAAGGCCGAACTTCACCTCGGTGCTGAGAAAGGAGTAGCGTCCGCCGACAAAAAAGTTGCTCTCCTTGATACGAAAGATCGCCTCCTGTAGCAGGAACAATCCCTTGACGTTGAACTCCATGGCGACATCATCGGGATTGGCATCTGCGGCGACGCCATAGAATTTCAGGTTGAAATCACCATATCCGGCGATTCCAAGGTAGCGGATTGAATCATTTTTCCAATTTCCCAGGTGACCGCCGCCGGCGAACCAGCTGTTGTTGTCCGTGTAGGCCCCGGCCAGGAAAGAGACGCTTGGCGGAAGGCTGAGCGGGGCATTGACATCGGTTGTTTCAGTCTTCTCCTCCTTCGAATCATGGAAAAAAACCGCCGCCAGGCCAGCTCCGTAGCCAACGGCCGGATCAGAGATGATGAGCGGCACCGGGAGAAAACCTGTTTTGCTTGCCAGCATTTGGCTGATGTCCAGTTGCCCGTCCTGCGGATCGATTATTTGGTCGAAGAATGATCCCGCCGCCGCTGAACCTATTGCAAATTGAAAAAAGACGCAGAACCAGAAGAGTTTGATCAATTGCATTTCATTGCTCCGGACGAACGCTACATGGCTCCGCCAGTTGATTCAATGTATCTTTACTCGATCACCTCACAGCATGCAATAAGCTTGTAAACCATGCTGTTTGAAGCACTCCAAGATTAACACAGCCATCATAGTCCAGAAATACGAAAATCGCATAATCAATGATTGAATCAGACCGCTTTCCAAACCTGAACAAAGGATGTGGTGGGTTTAAGAAAAATGTGCAAATTAAACAGCTATTAGTAAAATATCGATATTAGCTAAGGGGGTGTATATACTTCCAAGCTCCGCGATGCTGTAGAAAATTTAATCGACAGGATAATATGTTTTTATCAAAGTTATTCCACCTTTCTTGCCTACTGCCAGGCTTGGCGTATTGCGTAACCGGGATGGCTGACGAACTGCCTCTAACAGCAGAGGAGCGCCAGTGGCTGAGCGATCATCCTGTGATCCGCATCGCCCCCGACCCTGATTTTTCCCCCTTTGAATGGATCACCAAAGATGGCGTATACCATGGCATGGCTGCGGACTATGTGTGGCTGATCGAAAAAAAGCTGGGTGTGAGATTCGAGGTTATCCACGGCTACAAGTGGTCACAAATCATAGCCATGTCGCAACAGCATGAGGTGGATCTGTTGCCTGCGGTTGGCAGAACTGAACAGCGGGAGAGATACCTGCTGTTTACACTCCCCTATATCAGCGTGCCAGGAGTGCTGGTCTCCAGCGACATCCATGAGAGCATCGAGGAACTCGGTAGTCACAAAGTTGCTGTGGTGCGTGACTACATGTGGGATGACCTGGTGTCCAACCTCTATCCTGACACCCTCATCAAGCGGGTGGATGATCTGAAATTCGGACTGGAGTTGACGGCGCTAGGGGCGGTTGATGCAATGGTCACCGATCTGGCTTCCGCAACCAACATGATCCAGCAGACAAATATCAACAATCTTCACATCGTCAGTGACGCCTCGCCCAAACTTGGTCATATGGAACTTTCAATGGGCGTGCGCAACGACTGGCCGCAACTCCGCTCCATTCTCGACAAGGCTCTGGCCAGTCTCAATCCGGCCGAAATCATTACAATCCGCTCCAAATGGATCAAGTTCAATGAACCGGCCTTCTGGCGTGACCGCAACTTCTGGTACAGCCTGTTGATAGCACTGGCTGCCGTGCTATTACTGATTTCAGGTTTCATCATTTGGAATCGGATGTTGAAAAATCAGGTGGCGCTTAGAACCCGCGAGCTGCAGAGCGCACAAAAGCAGCTGATGCAGGCGGAGAAGATGGAGACTATTGGCCGCCTGGCGGCTGGGGTGGCGCACGAGGTGAAAAACCCGCTGGCCATCATCCAGATGGGTGTCGACTATCTCTCCCAGGAGATACCGCGAGATAAAGTGACCGCTGAAGTTATCAAGGATATCGACGATGCAGTACGTCGCGCCGATCGCGTGATCCTTGGCCTGCTCGACTTCTCGCGAGACAAAAAACTGGAATTAAAGCAAGGCAGCCTGAACGATGTGATTAGCAGCAGCCTGCATCTGGTCGACCATGAACTGCGTCAGCGTAATATCAAGGCAGAGACTTTTCTGGCGGAAAACCTGCCGACGATGGCGCTTGACGCCAACAAGCTGCAACAGGTTTTTATCAACCTGTTTATGAATGCCGTACATGCGATGGAACAAAATGGGGAACTGCGCATCAGCAGCGAAGTGAAGCGACTCGAAGAGCAGGCCGATCTTGCACACGACAATGGGGGCCTTTTCAGAATCAACGAGCAGGTCATCCGTGTGGAAGTGGCGGATACCGGGCCGGGTATCCGTGAGCAGGACAAGGCAAAAATTTTCGAGCTGTTTTATACTACCAAGGCGGTCGGTGAAGGTACGGGGCTGGGACTGTCGGTGACGCGCAACATCATCAACCTGCATCATGGCATAATCGACATCGTCAACCGTCCACAATGCGGGGCGTCGGTCATATTGCTGTTCAAATTAAATGAAGGAGAGAATCGATGACAAAACGCATCCTCGTGGTAGATGACGAGCCGGCCATCACCCGCATGGTCAAGCTCAACCTGGAACGCACACAAAACTACGAGGTGCTTACCGAAAACCACAGCACAAATGCGATTGCCGCCGCCAGGCAATTCCAGCCCGACCTGATTTTGCTGGATGTGATGATGCCCGAGATGGATGGTGATGAAATCGCCAGCCAACTCAGACAAGATGAGCAGCTGTCAAAAATCAAATTCGTCTTCATGACGGCTATCGTTTCCAAAGATGATATCGAGACAATGGGCAGTAATATCGGCGGTAATGAATTTCTCGCCAAACCAGTGAAAACAGAGGAGTTGATCGGAACGATCGAACGAGTTCTGGCAGAAAGATAATTTGTGACAGGCGGCGAAGTTTTCTTAGTTGTCCAATAATAACTTCCCCATTCTGCTTGCCCTGTTGCCCATCTTCTGCGTGGCCTACATGGATGTAGATCAGGGGCGTGAGCAGGGAGCGGAAGCTTTCCAGCAAGTGTTACAAAACGCTACTATGCACTCCTTTCTGTGCCTTGAATACGAACAACATTGTTGCACATTATCCAGTAATTTATTAATGGGCAACTCCATAATTCAGTCATCCAACAAGGCCCTGGCTGCTGCAACTTCATCTCTGTAGGCGGCAAAGATATTGCGCAGCGCATCATGCAGAGAGACCCGGGGAGACCAATCAAGTTCAGTTTGGGTGTTTTTGATCCAGGGAACCCGTGTCTGGATGTCCTGATATCCTTCACCGTAATAGGCTCCGGATGAGACATCTACAAGCTCGACCTTGTCGGCTCCGGGTTTATATTCAGGGAACTCCCGGGCGATCTGCAGCATCAACTCTGCCAGTTCCCGTACCGACAGATCATTACCCGGATTACCGATATTGTAGATATTCCCTGATGCACAACCATCTTCATTTGCGATGATCTTCATCAGCGCGCCAATGCCGTCACTGACATCGGTAAAACTGCGGCGCTGCGCTCCACCATCGACCAGTTTGATCTGCTCGCCACGCGCAATGTGGCCGAGAAACTGGGTGACGACACGGGAGCTTCCCTCCTTCGGCGTATGGATGCTATCCAGCCCGGAACCGACCCAGTTGAATGGCCGGAACAGGGTGTAATCGAGTCCGTCCTGCTGTGCATAGGCGCTGATGACACGATCCATCAGCTGTTTGGAGCAGGAGTAGATCCAGCGGGGTTTGCTGATGGGTCCAAGCACAAGATTTGACTCGTTGGGGTGAAATTCTCCGTCACTGCACATGCCGTACACCTCTGAGGTCGAGGGAAACAGCAGACGTTTTTTATAGCGGACACAGTGGCGGACAATCGGCAGATTAGCCTCAAAATCAAGTTCGAACACCGCCAGTGCATTTTCCCTGGCCTCCACCTCCTCGCGACGCTGTAGCAGTTGCCTCTCCCGTACAGCATTGTCGGTATGAACGTAGACATACAGTCCCCCGATCTTCTCGCGTGTGACGGCGTTATGGCGCACAGCATCGAGCAAAAAAACCTGCACACGTACCTGCAGAAGAGCTTGAAGTTCGCATGCCGTCAAACCCAAATCCGATTCACACACCAGGCGCTTTAGCGTCTCACTGACACTGCCATCGCGGGAGAAATGGATATCTCCGCAGGAGAAGAGTCCATGGCGGTCATAGCGCGCAG
>JADWMH010000186.1 GCA_015767355.1 Gammaproteobacteria bacterium | reverse complement strand
CCAGCAATATGACTACAAACACATCAATCATTGACCAGGGTCCAATATATTCGATAATGCGGAACAGCCGGGTCTGCTGATTCAGCTTGCCGGAGTGGCCTTTCCAGATGGAGAACAGCAGCAGGCCGATGACCAGAAACTTCAACAGGGGTATGACGATTGAAGCGGTGAAAATAATCACTGCTACCGGGTAGGACTTCATGCTCCACAACAGAATTACTCCGCCGATAATGGTTTTCTCATCCTTTATGCCTAGTGATGTGGTGTTCATTATAGGGTATAGATTCGCCGGTACATAGAGAATCAGTGCGGTAATCAGAAAAGCCCAGCTGCGCTGTACACTGAAGGGTTTGCGCTGATAGAGACGACTGCCGCAGCGCACGCAATGGCGACCGGATTTACAGGATTGCAGCTTGCCGCATACATGGCAGGAGGCAAGGCCCGCCTGCATCGCAGTTAATGCTTGTCGATGGCCTGCCACAGCTCCTCCGGCTCCAGTGTTGTCGAGACGAACAGATTGATCACCACCAAAGCCACAAATGCCCAGAATCCCTGGTGCAGTGAGATTTCCGCGATCGACGCAAGCTTAACGATAGTGACCAGGACCCCAAGCAGGAAAATCTCAAGCATATTCCACGGCGCCAGGCGCCCGACCAACAGCAGCAGCTGTCGCGCAAACAGTGTCAGCGGTCTTTTGTTGCCGTAGAGCGCACTGAGCAAAAGCAGGTCAAGCAGCAATACACCCAAAGGGATTATCACCAGAGACAGTGCGCCGGCAATACCAAGCAGCACGTTGTCAAGCTGTGACAATGTATCGATGGTTGAAACCAGGTAGATGGTGGTTTTATTGCCATCCACATCGATCGTTAGAAACGGCAGCAGCTGTGCGAACAGAAACAGCAGCAGTGATGCGATGGTCAAAGCCAGTGATATCTCGATTGCGTTGTTATTGGTGCGATACAGCAAGCTTCCGCAGCGGCTGCACCAGGCCTTTTCGCCTTCTCCCAGCACTGTTTTCTCATGCAGCAGATCACAGCTGTGGCAGGCGACCAGGTTATCAACAGGCAGGTTCTGCTTTAACATCTCTCTATGCCATCTGGCTCTGTTTGATTGTCATTTCGAGCTAAGCGAGAAATCTTTGAACCCGTCACATACAGATTTTCCGCAGGTAGAAGATTTCTCCTTATGGTCGAAATGACAAGTAATGAATTCACTCCGAGCATTCCTAATCTTCAGTTTTATGCTTGTATTCACACAGATCTTCAATGATACAGGAACCGCAGCGTGGTTTGCGCGCGATGCATACATAGCGGCCGTGCAGGATCAGCCAGTGATGCGCATCCTGGAGAAACTCTGACGGGATGAATCTCAGCAGGCGTTTTTCAACCTCCAGCGGTGTTTTCCCGGGTGCAATCCTGGTGCGATTGGAGATGCGGAAGATATGCGTATCCACCGCCATGGTTGGTTGTCCAAACGCAGTATTGAGCACCACATTGGCGGTTTTACGGCCAACACCCGGCAGTGCTTCAAGCGAGTGGCGATCATCCGGGATTTCATTGTTGTGCTTTTCAATCAGCAACTGGCATGTCCTGATGATGTTTTTAGCCTTGCTGTTGTACAGGCCAATCGTCTTGATGTGTTTGCGCAGTCCCGCTTCTCCCAAATCCAGTATGGTTCGGGGAGTCGGGGCAACTGCAAAAAGTCCTGCAGTTGCCTTGTTGACGCTGATATCAGTCGCCTGGGCGGAGAGAATGATTGCAATCAGCAATTCAAATGAAGAGCTGTAGTTGAGCTCAGTGGTAGGATGCGGGTTTTGATCCCGCAAGCGGGAAAATATCTGTTGACGTATGGTTTTATTCATTTCTCTGCTCTTCAGGAGGCTGAATTCCATGGTGGATGCGCTGTTGTTTATGCAACATACGGACTATCATAGGATGTGCTGAGGAATAAAGCGCATCTATTGCAAGTGAACCAGAAATGCCTGATGCTGTCCAACTTCGAATGAACCCACAGCTAAGCTATGCTGCAACTTTTAAAGATATCTCTCCAATGACAACAAGAATCATCATTCTGTTACTACTGATATCCCTGCTGATGCCTGGCGTCGTTATCGGGGCATCTGAAAAATTCACTGACTGGGTCGTGAACTGCAAAGGTTCCTCGTCATGTGAAGCAAAAACTCTTCGTCAGGGAGAGACGACAGACGGTTATCCCACGATCAAAATAACGGGTAAGGATCGCAGCCATCGTAAACTGTTTCTCTCCGACGCGAAGTATGTCGATGGTTCAAAAAAGATCAGCATTCGTATTGATAAAACCCCGTTGATTGATCTGAAACCAAAGCGGGACCTCAAGCGTCTGAACGGAGGCGAGTACCAGGTTGCCAGCGGCGATCTGAAGAATAAGCTGCTCTCCCGTATGGCATCAGGCCGCAAACTCCAGATTTCCTATACCAATGTGCGCGGTCAGGCGCGTGAACCTGAATACTCGCTGATGGGTATGGGGAGCGCCTTGAAGAGACTTGGCAGCTCATCCCCGGTTGCCAAAACTGTCGTCACTAAAGAGCCTGAGCAGGCCGTAAAAAAAGCCGGGAAGGCCGGCAACCAGGCGGGAAATAATCCCGGGCAGAGAGTGCAGCAGGACAAATCAGCTTCCAGGGTGAGCAGGAAATTCAGGAACTGGCAGATCCGCTGTGCGTCTGACGGCTCCTGTGCCGCGACGACCTATAAGATGAGGGGGTCAATCGACGGCTATCCTGTTCTCATGATTGTTATGGACAGCAGTAACAGGCGCCAGCTGCATATCGCCGGCGCCCAATATATCAATGGCTCAAAAAACATCTGGATCAGGGTCGATGGAAACAGGGAGATAAAGCTGCTGCCCGGGAGAGACTTTGTCAGGCTCTCGAAGAGTGAATACAAAATCTCAAATCCCCGTCTATTGGCGAACGTGATGTCAGCAATCCAGAGAGGCAGATCATTGCGCCTGAGCTACCGCAACGTCCGTGGGAAATGGAGGCAGCCGGTTTATTCATTGCTGGGATCTACTGCAGCAATGAAGGAACTGGGTGGTGGTGCGCAAAAAACTGAAATCGCTGAAAAGGCTCCTGTAGTTAAACCGCAGGATAGCGGAATGGCAGTTGTGGAGACGCGGCCGACATCACAGCCACCGACTTTGAGACCAAGGCCACCCGTCACTCAAAATGCCGATATTGGCGATGTCATACAGCAAAACAACCGCCGGGATTCTACATCCTGGTGGCAGAAGATCGGCAGATCGGGTAAAAGATGGAGTGTCTCCTGTTCGGGACGCTACAAGTGTGCCGCCATAGCACGGGGAACTGTCAAGGGCGGTAAAAAGGATATCTCGATCAGAGTGACAGGAGGAAGCCGGGGCGCGCACCAGTTCATGTTGACAGATGCTGGAATGCTTGATGCAACCAAGCCCATGCGCATACAAATCGATGGAAATCTACCGCTGCACGTTGTTCCCCGAAAAGACTTTACAAAATCCGGACGCGAAGTCCGTTTAGTCAATTCGAGACTCACCCGGACACTGCTTGCGAAAATGCAGAGGGGTGATGAGATGTGGGTGACTTACACCAACCGGCAGGGACGCTCGCGTGTGACCAAATTCTCCCTGAACGGAGTGAATGCAGCATTGAAAAAACTGGGAAAATGAGAATGAGTTTTTGCCCCAAATGCGGTTCAATTGTCGAGCAGGCTATTCCCGAGGGGGATAATCGACTGCGCGATATCTGTACTTCCCCATCCTGCGGCAAAATTCACTATCAAAATCCCCGGGTCATTACCGGCTGCATCGTTGAGAGCGAAGAGAAGATTCTTTTCTGCCGCAGAGCCATTCAACCCAGGTATGGTCTGTGGACCCTGCCCGCAGGTTTTCTGGAGAATTCCGAAACGATTTCAGAAGGTGCGGCACGGGAGACCATGGAGGAGGCGAACGCAGACGTAGAGGTGATCGATCTCTTCAGTGTATTTACGCTGGCGCATATCAACCAGGTCTATATGCTGTTTCGCGCCACATTGAAAACCCCGCATTTCGGACCGGGAATGGAGAGCCTCGAGGTTGAACTGCTGGATGAGTCACAGGTTCCGTGGGATCAACTCGCATTTGCTGCGATCACAGAGACCATGCGACTCTATTTTGCCGACCGCAAAGCAGGCGGATTCCGCACCCACATCGGAGAGATGCGTCCAATCGGCGAGCCAGGCTGTCGCCAGTATGAAACCCTGATGCTGAATTAGTTATTCTTCATGGTTAGATGAACGATGCAGATGAGCGCTCTTTTGTCTATTTTCGTGTTTTTTGTGACTTTCGTGGTAAAAAAACTAACTGGGTATTGCAAACAGATGCTCGTTGATCAACAGATGCACTGCTATGCTGGCGGCGTAGC
>JADWMH010000039.1:5112-12258 GCA_015767355.1 Gammaproteobacteria bacterium | reverse complement strand
CACCACGGGTTACCCACGCTCCCTCTGTTACCAGCCGCTTGCGATTATGCGCATAGACACTCAGGTAATTTTTATTATGTTTGATGATAATAAGCTGACCATAACCTGTCAGCCCATCATCACTATATACAACCTCTCCCGATTCCGTTGCCGAGATCCCCTCTCCCTCTACACCACTGATCAAAATTCCTCGTCTGGCCGGATCCGCAGGCCGATATGACTGGACAATCTTTCCCCTAACCGGCCACTTCCAGCGCAGCTCTGCATCAGGCGGAAAAGTGTGGCTGTTGCTGCTTTTCTCCATCTTTTTCATGACAGAGTGCTTGATCTGTTCTGTTTGTCTGGCTATCTCAGCTTGCTGCTGCTTATGTTGCGACTTTGCGGAATCTGATGCCTGGTTAATCTGTTTCTGAGGCTGTGACTGCTTCTGTTCGACCGTGGTGGAGCTTGGCGGCAAGTGCATCTCATCTTGCTGCACACGGGATTTGACTGACCGGGGTTCAGATGCGGGCTCTCTCCCGGGAACCGCAACCCGGCTTTCGTAGGGCGCCATCTCCTGGCGGCTGCTGCAGGCCGTCAGCATCAGCAGGATTGACAGCACTCCCGGCGCCATCGCATGAACTATCATCTACTTACTATCAGTTCAATTTCACCACGATGACAACTGCGGCGATCAATACAACCACTCCCCAGCCGATCCAGTCGATATAGTGACGTAATTTCGCCTCCATCTTCTCGCCGCCCCATGACATCAGCATTGCCACCAGAAAAAAGCGCGCTCCACGCCCGATAAAGGATGCCAGCACAAACGGCGCGAAGGACATGGCTATGGCGCCAGCCGTGATGGTAAAAACCTTGTAGGGAATCGGTGAAAATCCGGCCAAAAAAATCGCCCAGAAGCCCCACTCGTCAAACCATGACTTTGCAGTCAGGTATTTCTCATAATAGCCGCTCTGCTGCAGCCAGGGTTCGATCACTTCGAACAGCGTCACACCGATCAGATATCCGGCAACTCCTCCAGCCACTGATGCAAGGGTTGTCAGCAAAGCATACCAGAGCGCGCGGTGCGGAGTAGCGAGGCTCATTGGAGCCAGCATCACATCCGGTGGAATCGGAAAAAAGGAGGACTCGGCAAAACTCAGGCCGCCAAGATACCAGGGGGCATGCGGATGACGCGACCAGCTCAAAACCTTCTCATAGAGAGAGGAAAACATCGACATTTTGTGCTCCATGAATACAATAATTAAGATTTCCGAATTATCGCATTGATGAAGAGCTAGGTCACTCCGCCAAGCAGCGGAACGAATGAGACTCGCTCAAGAAACTCTTTTTCATAACCCTCCTCTGTACGTGTAACACGGATTAAAATCTGCTCTTCACTGTCGCCAATCGGCATGATGATCACTCCTCCGGGACGCAGCTGTTTCACCAGCGCATGCGGTATACCCTCAGGCGCAGCGGTCACAATAATGCCGTCATAAGGCGCATAATCCGGCATTCCCATGCCGCCGTCACTGTGCCTGAGACGAATATTGCGCAGCTTGAGCTGACGAAAACGATAACGCGCCTGGTCACTCAATGCCATGATGCGTTCAACACTCTGCAGATGCCGCACCAGCCTGGATAAAATAGCCGCCTGGTAACCAGACCCCGTCCCCACCTCCAGAACCTGCTGCATCGGCTGTGTCTGCAGCAGCACTTCTGTCATACGCGCTACAATATAGGGCTGTGAAATCGTCTGCCCATGACCAATGGGAAGCGCGGTATCTTCATAGGCGCGCGAAGCTAACGCCTCTTCGACAAAACAGTGACGGGGAACCTCACGCATCACACTCAAGACACGCTGGTCCTGTATTCCCTGCTCTTTCAGGCGGCTGACCATGCGATCCCTGGTACGCTGCGATGTCATACCGATGCCGCTAAAATCAGAATGCGTCATCTCAGATCTCTCTTAACCATGCAGCAGTCTGCTGCAGTTGCTGGTGGTTTGTCAGATCAACCTTCAGCGGTGTAACCGAGATATAACCGCTGCGCACGGCATAAAAATCAGTTCCCGGCCCGGCATCCTGCTCGGCGCCGGGAGGACCTACCCAGAAGATCGGATGACCTCGCGGATCCGTCTCCCTGTAGACAGGCTCCGCCTTGTGACGATGCCCCAGGCGGGTCGATTGATACCCCTTGATCTCACTCCAGGGCAAATCAGGAACATTCACATTGAGGATCATATCTGTTGTCAGGGAAGGATCCGAAAGACGCTGCACCAGTTCCTGCGCTGCCCTGGCTGCGCTCTCAAGATGTTGTGGAGTAAAGGAGTTTATCGATATGGCCATTGCCGGAAGCCCCAGAAAACGCCCCTCGGTCGCTGCTGCAACTGTACCGGAATAGAGGACATCATCACCCATATTGGCGCCGTTATTGATGCCCGCGACAACCATATCAGGCTCCTCTTCAAGTAATCCGGTAATAGCAACATGCACACAGTCGGTTGGCGTGCCGTTGACGCTGATATAGCCGTTTTCATGCTGCCTGGTGCGAAGCGGGTTTTCCAGCGTCAGAGAGTTGGAGGCGCCGCTGCGGTCGCGATCCGGAGCAATTACAGTCACCTCGAAAAACTGCTGCAGCGCGTTTGCCAGCGCAGCAATTCCCGGCGACTGATAGCCATCATCATTACTGATCAAGATTTTCATACAGCAGTACAGTAAAAAAAAGCAAAATAGATAAGTCTGTGCATTGATCGGGCACCGTACAACGTCTGACCCAGCCTGTTTTCCTACACAGTGTTATTGAGATGTTATCAGAATAGGGTATATTCGGGACGCAATATACTGCAAAACGAGCGCGAGGGCATCCTGTGAGTAACAAAGAGCAAGATGAAGAGGAAAATACTTTTCTCGACGAGATGTCCGGAGTAACGCCGCTGCAGGGTAAAACCGCAAAACCATGGAAACAGCGCCCCGCTCCACGCCCTTTGCCAAAAACGCCTGAAAGCGAGCAGGATGAGTTTGTCGATATCCATATCACTACCCATGATTTTCTCGAGTTCCGCCGTGACGGCATTCAGCACAGGCTGTTTCAGGATCTGCAGCGTGGTGTCATCAAACCCGAGAGTACGCTTGATCTGCACGGCTTGCGTGTCGCCGAGGCGCGCAGGGAGTTGGCGCAGTTTATTCCCTGGTGTGCGCGCAGGGGATATCGCTGCGTAAGAATCATTCACGGCAAAGGACAGCGTTCCGCCGAACAACAGCCGGTCCTCAAACAGAAGATCAATCAATGGCTGCCGCAGCGCAAAGAGGTTCTTGCCTTTGTCTCGACGCCTCGCCGGGATGGAGGGACTGGTGCTGTTTATGTGCTGCTGTCAATGAAATACCAGGATTGAGAGCCGGGTTGCGGGGAACATCTGGCTCATACACCCCAACAATACTGCTGTTGATTACTATTCTCATTCGCCTTATAATCCACATCCATATCATCCACCTCTTTGGAAATAGAACAAATGCGAATAAAAATTACCATGCTGATGCTGCTTCTCTCTGCCAGCACCCATTCCAGTTGGGCAGACTCCAATGAAGTCAATCTCTACTCTGCCCGCAAAGAGGCGCTCATCAAGCCACTGCTGGATGAGTTTACCCGGGAAACCGGCATCAAGGTCAACCTGGTTACCGGCAAGGCATCAGCACTGCTCAAACGACTGGTCACAGAGGGACGCAACACTCCCGCCGATCTCTTTATCACAACGGATGCCGGACGTCTGCATCGCGCCAGGGAAGCCGGTGTACTGCAACCGGTCTCATCGCAACAGCTGAATTCGGTTGTCCCTGCAAACCTGCGCGATGCGGACGGTTACTGGTATGGGCTCTCACAGCGCGCCCGTCCGATCTTCTACGTCAGGGGCAAGGTGGATCCACAGCAACTATCGACCTATGAAGCACTTGCAGACTCTCAATGGAAAGGGCGCATCTGTATCCGCTCTTCCGGCAATATCTACAACCAGTCACTGGTTGCATCCATGATTGCCAACATTGGCGAGATGAAAACGGAGGCGTGGGCAAAAGCTTTCGTCGCTAATTTTGCACGCCCGCCAAAGGGAGGCGACAAGGATCAAATCAAGGCCGCAGTTGCCGGGCTTTGCGATATTGCCATTGCCAACACCTACTACGTCGCAAAAATGCTCACCGGCAAGGATCAGGATCTGAAAAAGGCGGCAGAAGCCGTCGCTGTTTTCTGGCCGAACCAGCAGGATCGCGGCACGCACATCAACGTCAGCGGCATCGGTATGACCAGCGCTGCAAAAAACAGGGAGAATGCCATCAAGCTCATGCAGTCTCTGGTGAGCGAGAAAGCCCAGCAGTGGTATGCCGAAGCGAACCAGGAATACCCGGTAAGAGAGGGAATACCAGAGAGTCCGACACTGCAATCATGGGGAGAATTCAAATCCGACGGCGTGGAACTCTCCAAACTGGGAGAATTGAATGCTGATGCAGTCAGACTCATGGATCGAGCCGGGTGGAAATAACAGTCTCCTTCAATGACAGTAGGCACTGACAAATCGGCAGATAAATTCTATTTTCCGATTCCCCGCCCATCTCTATGGGGGAGTTCTATCCTGCTGATTGCGCTGTTGATGGCTCTGCCGATACTGGTGGTCGCCAGCTTCATTTTTCAACCGGTCAATGACAACTGGCATCATCTGGTCGACACCCTGTTGGCCGACTATGTGACCAATTCATTGCTGCTGCTGATTGGCGTATCCGCAGGGGTACTCAGCATCGGCGTTATCACCGCCTGGCTGACCAGCATGTGTGAGTTTCCGGGGCGGCGTCTGCTCTCCTGGGCTCTGTTGCTGCCGATGGCCATTCCAGCTTACATCATCGCCTACACCTACACCGGCATGCTCGATTTCGAAGGGCCGCTGCAAACACAGCTGCGTGACTGGTTTGGCTGGAGCTATGGAGACTACTGGTTTCCGGAGGTGCGTTCACTCGGCGGCGCGGCGATGATGCTGTCACTGGTGCTCTACCCCTATGTCTATATGATGGCGCGTGCAGCCTTTCTGGAACAATCCCTGTGTGTGCTGGAGGTGAGCCGCACCCTGGGCAATACACCATTTACCGGTTTTCTTCGTGTCGCACTGCCGCTTGCGCGCCCCGCTATCGTCACAGGTCTCTCCCTGGCGCTGATGGAGACCCTGGCAGATTACGGCACGGTACAATATTTTGGCATCAGCACCTTCACCACCGGTATTTTCCGTATCTGGTATGGCATGGGCGACAGCGGAACTGCGGCACAACTTTCTGCGATGCTGCTGGCATTTGTATTCGCCCTGATCCTGCTTGAACGCTGGTCACGCCAGCGCGCCAGGTTTCACCATACCAGCAACAAATACTCCAGCATCCATCGTTTTCAACTGAGCGGCGGCAAAGCGTGGCTGGCAATGGTTGCCTGCGCATTGCCGCTGCTGTTCGGCTTTGCATTGCCGGCATTGCAGTTGCTGCAGTGGACGCTCTCCTCTGCAGAAGATACACTCGACAGCTCTTTTGCACTGCTGGCATTCAACAGCGTGATGCTCGCCAGCCTGACAGCCGTCATTGCAGTAGCGCTGGCGCTGCTGCTGGCGTACGGCAAACGTCTGCACAACACGACACTGATCAACAGTAGTGTGCGTATCTCGGCGCTGGGCTATGCCGTCCCCGGAACTGTAATTGCCGTCGGCGTTTTGCTGCCGCTCACATGGATCGACAACACCTTTGACAGCTGGATGCGCAACACCTTTCAGCTCTCCAGCGGGCTGCTGCTCTCCGGAACCCTGTTTGCATTGGTATTTGCCTACACCGTGCGCTTTTTATCCGTCTCTATCCAGGCGGTCGAATCCGGCCTTGGCAAGATCAACCACTCGCTTGATGATGCAGGCCGGTCGCTGGGGCTGTCGCCAATGAAAGTGTTGAGGAGCATCCATCTCCCCATGATGAAAGGCACGCTGCTGACTGCGCTGCTGCTGGTGTTCGTTGACGTTCTCAAGGAGTTGCCGGCAACGCTGATTCTGCGCCCGTTTAATTTCAATACACTTGCTGTGCGCGCTTATGAGATGGCTGCTGACGAACGTCTCGCCGATGCCGGCGCACCGGCATTGATGATCGTGCTTGCCGGTATTATTCCGGTGCTGGTGTTGAACCGGGCAATCAGCCGCTCCCGCGCCGGCGGAGAGCAATCATGAGCAATCTGCTCGAGGTTGAACAGCTGTGTGTCGCCTACGGCGGCAATGTCGTAGTTCATGATGTGTCACTCTCATTAGCCGGCGGAGAGATTGGCTGTCTGCTGGGTCCCAGTGGCTGCGGAAAAACAACACTGCTGCGCGCTATAGCAGGCTTTGAGCCTCTAAAACAGGGAAATATCCTGCTAGGCGGAAAGAGTGTCAGTTCACCGGGCTTCACCACCCCTCCGGAGAAGCGCCAGGTCGGCATGGTGTTTCAGGACTTCGCCCTGTTCCCGCACCTGACTATCGCTGACAATATCGGCTTTGGTATACGCCACCTGAAAGGCTCTTACAGAAAACAGCGCATCGATGAACTGCTGGCTCTTGTCGACCTTCCGGATTTCCACAGCCGCTATCCGCATGAACTCTCCGGCGGACAGCAGCAGCGTATCGCCCTCGCCCGCGCACTGGCTCCCAAACCTCAACTACTATTGATGGACGAGCCTTTTTCAAGCATGGATGTGGAACTGCGGGAGGACCTTGCCAGAGAGGTCAGAGGGATTCTGAAGAGTGAAAATATTACCGCCATACTGGTCACCCACGACCAGCATGAAGCCTTTGCCATGGCTGATAGTATTGGCGTCATGCAACACGGCAGGCTGCAACAGTGGGATAGCGGCTACAACCTTTATCACCGCCCCACCACACCTTTTGTTGCAGATTTCATCGGCCAGGGGGTGTTGCTGGATGGCGAGGTGATCGACAACCAACATGTCCGCACTGAACTGGCCATCCTCAAAGGCGCCATTCCCGATGACTGCAAACAGGGATCTCCTGTAGTGGTGCTGGTTCGACCTGACGACATCATCCATGACGATAACAGCACTCTCATTGCCGTCATCAAGGAGCGTGCTTTTCGCGGAGCCAGCTACCTCTATACTCTGAAACTCTCCAGC
>JADWMH010000039.1:1409-5102 GCA_015767355.1 Gammaproteobacteria bacterium | reverse complement strand
GCATCACAATCATGCCATCGGTGAAAAGTTGGGGATCTCACTGGAGATCGACCACCTCGTCATCTTTCCACGTGAGTAGCAATATATGCAATGCAAATCTATTGAGACTCAACCATTGATATAGTGCTCAAGCTGCTCGATTATGAACTGCTGATCTGAGATTATCGCCTTGACCAAATCACCGATTGAGACAACGCCTATGATCTGGTTGTGATCCAGGATGGGTAAATGCCTGACGCGTTTGCCGGTCATCAGCGCCATACACTCCTCTGCACTTTGGCGGGGGGTCGCGCATACCACATGGCTGCTCATGATCTCACGGACACTGGTCTCCGGAGATGAACGCCCCTTCAGAAATACCTTTCGCGCATAGTCCCTTTCTGAGATCACGCCTTTGAGCTCGCCGTCTTCCATCACTACCAGCGCCCCAACCTTCTTGTCAGACATCATTGTCAACGCATCGAAAACCGAATCTCCCGGCTTGATGGAGTAGATATCAGCCCCTTTTTCTCCAAGAATATCTTTGACGAGTTTCACTATTGATTCCTCCCTATTATTTTGAAGAGATAAACATTCCGTAACCCAACAACTTCAGGAGACTACTCCCCGCTCGACAGCAATCGTCGATGAATGGTTTCCACATTACAGAATGAAGACTTATGTTAAGTATAAAGCAAATTCAAATTCTTCTACAGCATCAACATAAAAAGGAAAAAATCCGTTTTTTCAAGCAGTTGATCTGAATATAAAACGCTCTAACCTTGAAACTGGCGATTTCTTGTCTATGCTTTAAGTAAAATCACAACGGGCGCAGCCCGACTTATAAAGGAGCAGAAAATGAGCAATTCAATCGATACTTTCCCGAATGCCCCGGGTGACTGGGATCCTGAACAGGCTGAGTCAACAGCCAAAGAGGAGGGCCTGACTCTTACTGATGATCACTGGGACCTGGTTCGCGCCCTGCAGGAGTATTACAGCAAGGTAGAGCGGGCAAACCTTCGCCAGATCAAGGATGCGCTGGATGAAAAGTTTCACGCCCGGGGTGGTGTAAAATATTTGTATGAGATTATTCCGGGCGGACCTGTTGCGCTGGGTTGCAAGCTTGCAGGCCTGGATGTTCCCGCAGGCAGCATTGACCCCTCGTTCGGCAGCGTGGCTTAAAAACAAGTTGGCAGTCGTCAGTAGGCAGTTTGCAGTAAAAACCACAAACTTTTTTCTGCTGCCTACTGCGAACTGCAAACTTTTATTCCAATCCGCCCCGCTTTTTGATCAGTTCCATAGTTGCAGTAAAGACATCACTCTGACGGTGTTCGGTACACTGCTTGACGACCTGCCGCATCATTCCCTCAATACCCGCTCCACGGGTCACATCACTTCCCAGCGCCAGCGACAAACCTGAAATAAATCCGGACATCCACTCCCTCAATTGCACATGGGCAAGAGCACCCTCCTCCTCATTCGATTCCCACTGCCTGGCTGAGGCAACAAGATCGTCACAGCTGTGAACACCATAACCATAGAGGGAGGCATTCTGACTCCACACCTGAGGAGCAGCCAACAATAAAAACAGCATGATAGATAGACGCATAAGATTCTCCATAAATGTCAAAACTCTTTCAAACTTCGTCATTCCGGCATGCTTTTAGCCGGAATCTATTAAACCCTGGATCCTGGCATTCACCGGGATGACGTGGGATCAGTTGGGGACATCGGGCAATTCAGCAGCAGGGAGATGGCTCGCAGCAGTTCCACTTCAACTGCAGCTGCCCTGCCGTCAGCTGAAACACACACTGCACAGGCTTTGAGCAGCCGCTGCTTGTGCAGTGGTCTGAGCTGCGCCAGCTTCACGAGTGCGCCGTCCAATGCTTCAACTGTCGCTTCATGGCTTGCCGGCAGCAGTAATTGTTCTGCTTTCAGCTCTTTAGCTGCTGCATGGAACGCCTTGCCGGTTTCAACATCATCCTGCCGGGGGGAACGCGCAATGATGCTCAACAAAATTGCACACTCCGGAAGCAGCTCTTCGATCAAGTGTGACTTGTCACTCTGCAGAGCGCCTCTTTTATGATCTGTAGCGAGGCTGCACACAACGATTTTTTGCAGTGTCCACTCAAACAGGGTGATATTTGCATCAAAGCGGATCAAAAAATCAATAGTATCCGTGAACAGCTGAAAATGCCTGGCTGAAAGCTCACGCAATGCCGGCACTGCCATTTCAATCACTGCAAGACGCTGCTGCGGAAGCAGCCGCTGAATCACGGGCAACAGCTGCTGCGTCAGCCGGGCAACGCCATTGCCTGCCTGTTTGCGCAGTGCGCTGATCTGCTGCGCCGCTGCATCATCGTCTGCATCAAGCAGCAATGCAAATAGAATCGCACGCGCGCCGTAAGGGTCACGACTGTGCTGAATAATCGCTTCAGGAATACTCTTAACCACATCTGCCGCATATGTGATTGTTTTTGCGTCCGGAGGTGAGTTTTTCTCGATGCGCTGAAAAAGCTCCAGCAGCATGGTCGTTGCTGTAGCCATGCGCACTCTATCCACATCGCTTGCGGATTGCTGCTTGCTGCTTTGCTGCCTGCTACTCTGCTGAGAATGCTCCGGCAACATCGTTTCCCTGACGATAAAATCCCCGTCCCAGCGGGGCAGAATACGCAGAATGCGCTGCTTCAGCGGAGGATGCGTGGCGAGCAGGGAGAGAAATTTGTTACGCACGCCTTCACTGAAAAATGTATGGCTGAATTCAGCGGCATCTGCATTCCTTAACAGAGAGCCATTCTTATTGGCCCCGATGCGTATCAATGCTCCGCCAATGCCATCGGGGTCACGCGTAAACTGTACAGCCGAGGCATCGGCGAGATACTCTCTCTGGCGACTGACCGAAGCCTTGATCAGATTGCCGATAAATGTTCCCGCATAGCCAAGGATGAAGAGGCCGGCGCCCAACGCTATCAACGGCAGTCCATTCCCCTGTTTAGAGGATGAGCGTGAACTGCCTGAAGCCCGGATCAAAAAACGGCCAATCAGGCCCAGCATGAGGATGCCGAAGAGGATGCCGATGAGGCGCATGTTGAGGCGCATATCCCCATTCAGGATATGGCTGAACTCATGCGCAATGATCCCCTGCAGTTCATTACGGTTCAATTGCCGGAGACACCCATGGGTAACCACAATAGCCGCGTCTCCACTGGTGATGCCGGCGGCAAAAGCGTTGATCGCCGGCTCATTCTGCATGACATAGACCAGCGGGACCTGTGTACCGGATGCGATGGCGATCTCTTCAACAATATTCAAAAGTCTGCGATGATCCGGATCCGCACTGTTCTGACTCACCAGCGCGCCGCCCATCATCTCTGCGACAGCTTTACCGCCCCTGCCCATGGTCCAGGAGCGAAACAGGCTGCCCAGCAGGATAACGACTGCAACAGCAGCGCCGACTGCAAAAAAGCGCAGCCAGCTGAACTGCCGCATGAAAGTCTCTGCACCGGGGAGATGTCCGGGATCTGATTCTGCGCCTGCTATCGCCATGGCGGCCATCAGAAACAGGTTCGTCAGCACGACCAGCAACAGCACTGCAAGTGCAAACAGCGCGATCATCAGCGTGGTTTGCTTGCGCGCTGCCTCCTGGGCGCTGAAGAAGTCCATCAGCTAGGATGCTAGAAAGAAACTTTAGGAGCAGCCTGTATTGTGTCGCTG
>JADWMH010000039.1:0-1399 GCA_015767355.1 Gammaproteobacteria bacterium | reverse complement strand
CTGAAGAAGTCCATCAGCTAGGAGCCTGTCCGAGAATAGGGGCCGTAGCGAGGGGACGCCATTTTGAGTCAGATATTTCGTGCATTTGAGGCGAATAACAGCGCTATTTAACGATAATGGACGGAACATCTGGCCAAAAGGGCGTTTCCGCAGTAGGTCTTCTATTCTCGGACAGGCTCCTTGGGAAGGATGCTAGAAAGAAACTTTAGGAGCAGCCTGTATTGTGTCGCTGTCTTCAAATTCCAGCAGGGTTGCATCATCCGGATGACCAAAGGCGCCGGCAAACAGCAGCGCAGGAAAAGATTGTTTGTAGGTGTTGTAGGCCATCACCTGGTCATTGAACAACTGGCGGGCAAATGAGACCTTGTTCTCGGTGCTGGTAAGCTCCTCGGTCAACTGCATCATGTTCTGACTGGCCTTCAGATCAGGGTAGGCCTCCATAACGACATTGAGTCTGCCAATGGCGCCGCTAAGCTGCTGTTCGGCGCCTGCCAGTGATTTCATGGCATCCGGATCAGTAGGATCAGCAGCCGCTTTTTTCAGACTTTGTGCGGCTGTGTTTCTCGCATTGACAACCGCTTCCAGGGTCTCTTTTTCGTAATTCATGTATGACCTGGCGGTCTCAATAAGATTGGGAATCAGGTCATAGCGACGCTTCAGTTGCACCTCGATCTGTGCAAACGCATTCTTGTAGCGATTTTTCAGCGTCACAAGATTGTTGAAGATACTGATGATATAGAGCACCGCTGCTGCGATGATCACCAGAATGACAATAACTACTGTTCCCATTGTTCCCATATCGATTTGTCTTAGGTTCTAAGTTTTAGGTTTTAAAATTTAGGTCGTGCCCTGATCAGCTTTCAGGTGCGGTTTGTCGAGCATTGTCTGCAACATTCTGCTTTTCAAACCATGTAATCTCAACTTTGCGTTTGCCCCAACGCATCGCTTTGGGGCGGTCTGTTCCCATATAGATATCGATCTTTTTCTTCCAGCGACTGTGCATCCTGTCAAGCACCATGTAGGTTCCCGGCAGGCCATTGATTTTGACTTCAGCCCTGTGCCCCAATCCCATTCTCTGCAAATCTCGCGAGACGGCAATTGCCTTCATGCCGGGGCGCAGCTTGTCCCCCCAGGCGGCGATCGATGGGTTCCCGGAGGTTTGTCCGCGCAGTGAATTATAGGCAGACGCAGTCACCGTCATGGTTCGTTTTTTCCCAACTCCGGTCAATTCAAACAGATCTTTTTTTTCTGCTGTAGCAATAGTCTCAGGAGGGGTCACATCACTGGTGCGATAGCTCTCAGCACAGCCGCCGATGAACAAAACCGCCGCCAGCAGCGGGAGATATCTGCGCCATTTACTGCTGGGAGATTCTTTCAATGTCTTCGTCTTCATAAAACA
>JADWMH010000185.1 GCA_015767355.1 Gammaproteobacteria bacterium | reverse complement strand
AGAGTGCACACAAGCATACTGTTATGATTCCAGCTAATAAAGAGGTCCTCGATCTATAGAAGACCCTAAAGGAGAAACAGCAAATGAAGGCATCTGACCTGTTCATCAAGGCGCTGGAATCAGAAGGCGTCGAGTATATCTTCGGCATTCCCGGCGAGGAGAACCTCGACCTTCTCAACTCACTGAAAAATTCATCGATCAGACTCATCCTGACACGTCATGAACAAGGAGCCGGATTCATGGCCGCCACCTATGGCCGCCTTACCGGCAAGGCCGGCGTGTGCCTCTCCACACTTGGCCCGGGAGCAACCAATCTTGTGACTGCCGCCGCCTATGCCCAGCTCGGTGCCATGCCGATGCTGATGATCACCGGGCAAAAGCCGATCAAGGCCAGCAAGCAGGGACAATTCCAGATTGTCGACGTGGTGGCCATGATGCGGCCACTGACCAAGTTCACCCACCAGATCAGCAGCGCCAGCAATATCCCGGCAAGGGTGCGCGAAGCCATGCGCAACGCCGAGGGTGAGCGCCCGGGCGCCGCCCATCTTGAACTGCCTGAAGATATCGCCTGCGAAGAGACAGATGCAAAGGTTATCGTCAGAAGCCAGTTTGACATCCCCCATGCCAGTGACAACTCCATCTCTGCCGCTGTAGAGATGATCGAATCAGCGCAACATCCCCTGATTCTGATCGGCGCTGGCGCCAACAGAAAATATGCCTGCCAAACGCTGACGGCGTTTATAAAGAATACCGGCATCCCTTTCATCAGCACCCAGATGGGCAAAGGCGTCATCGATGAACGCAACCCGCTTTTTCTGGGCAACGCAGCACTTTCGGCAAATGACTTTCTTCACCGGGCCATTGAACATACAGACCTGATCATCAACGTGGGTCACGATGTGGTCGAGAAGCCGCCCTTCTTCATGGAGCAGGGAGGCTCCGAAGTTATTCACATCAACTATGTCACAGCCGCTATCGACCCGGTCTACTACCCGCAACAGGGTGTGATTGGTGATATAGGCAACAGTATCGAACGTCTGACTCGCCGGATAACGCCGCAGCAAAGCTGGGACTTCTCCAGATTCATGGAAGTGAAAGCACATCTCGACCGGCATCTGCTGGAAGGCATCGACGATGACCGCTTTCCGCTCTATCCACAGCGCCTGGTTGCCGATGTGCGCAAGGTGATGCCCGATGACGGCATCATCGCTTTGGACAATGGTGTCTACAAGATCTGGTTTGCGCGCAACTACAAGGCGCACATGCCGAATACCGTGCTGCTCGACAATGCGCTGGCAACCATGGGCGCTGGTCTGCCTTCGGCAATGGCGGCAAAAATTGTCCACCCTGATCGCAGAGTGATGGCCATCTGCGGCGACGGCGGCTTCATGATGAATTCCCAGGAGATGGAAACCGCCGTGCGGCTCAAACTCGACCTGGTGGTGCTGATCCTCAGAGACGACGCCTACGGCATGATCAAGTGGAAGCAGGCCAACATGGGATTTGATGACTTTGGCCTCGACTACGGCAATCCTGACTTCGTCATGTATGCCAACAGCTATGGCGCCAACGGACATCGCGTGACTTCGGCGGGATCACTGGCGCCGCTGCTCGAGATGTGCTTCAACATTCCCGGGGTGCACCTGGTAGAGGTTCCGGTTGATTACTCTGAAAACGACCGTATCCTCAACCATGAAATAAATGAAAACAGCCAAAAAATTTAGGGGGGAGAGACCATGGCAGATTTATTCAAGGCAATGATCGCTGGAGACAGCGCACCCGCGGGCATGCTGGAGGTTGTAGCGCCCTTTGATCGATCTCTCATTGCAACTGTCGAGACATCCGGTTCCGAAGCCGTGGATCAGGCGCTCGATTCTGCACAGCGGCTTTTTCGTGATCGCAGCAAATGGCTGCCCGCCTCGCGGCGCATCGAGATCCTGGAGAAAACCGCAGCCATCATGGCTGAGCGTGCAGAAGAGCTTGCGCACGATGCCGCGAGAGAGGGCGGCAAACCACTCATCGACTCCAGGATTGAAGTGACTCGCGCCATCGACAGCATCAGGATCTGCGTCGATTGCCTGCGTACGGAATCGGGGGAAACCATCCCCATGGGAATCAATGCCGCTTCCACAGGAAAGCTCGCCTTCACCACCCGCGAGCCGATTGGCGTGGTTGTGGCCGTCAGCGCATTCAACCACCCGCTGAATCTAATCAGCCACCAGGTGGGACCAGCCATAGCCGCCGGCTGCCCGGTCATCGTCAAACCAGCCGAAGATACCCCACTCTCCTGCTTTCGCTTCATCGAGATTGTGCGTGAGGCCGGCCTGCCCGATGCGTGGTGCCAGGCGCTGGTCACCAGCAGCCTGGATGTTGCTGCCCAACTGGTATCAGATTCCAGGGTTTCCTTCCTGAGTTTTATCGGCAGCGCCAGGGTTGGCTGGATGCTGCGCTCAAAACTGGCCCCGGGTGCGCGCTGCGCCCTCGAACATGGCGGTGCTGCGCCGGTCATCGTTGCACAGGATGCAGACCTCGACGATGCCCTGCCAAAATTATTGAAGGCTGGTTTCTACCACGCCGGGCAGGTGTGCGTATCCGTACAGCGGGTTTTTGTGCATCACTCCATTGCACGCGAAGTCGCCATGAAACTCGCCGATGGCGCAAACAAGCTGATCGTCGGCGATCCAACACTTGCAGAGACAGAGATCGGACCGTTGATCCGTCCAGCAGAGGTGGAACGGGTAGAGCAATGGGTCAAGGAGGCGGTCAGTGAAGGCGCAGAATTACTTGCAGGAGGGAATGCAGTTTCAGAGACCTCCTATGCATGCACGGTGCTTTACAACCCCTCTGCCGAAAGCAAGGTCAGCACCCGGGAGATTTTCGGCCCGGTAGTCTGCATCTACCCATACGACGAGATCGGTGAGGCCATCGACCAGGCAAACAGTCTGCCCTACGCTTTTCAGGCCGCCGTCTTCACAACAAATATCGATACAGCCATGCACGCATACAGGCAACTGGATGCGTCGGCAGTAATGATCAATGACCACACGGCGTTCCGCGTCGACTGGATGCCGTTCGCAGGCCTGCGTGAGTCAGGCCTGGGCGTCGGCGGCATCCCCTACACCTTCCACGATATGCAGATCGAGAAGTTGATGGTGCTCAATTCAAAGGAACTGCTCATTGATCAATAATACTCAGGGCACCCATGCTCCGGGGGAATCCCCTGGTGGAAAGAAATTTCTGCAAGATATCTCAATGAACAGAGGTCTGAAGAGATAACGCGGGTTGATAATTTTCTTATCACAAGCGATTCACCAATGACGATCATGGAGAACTCATGAAAAGCCTAAAAATACCACTCGTTATCGCTGCTTCATTTCTTTATCTTGTTGCGTTGTCTTTTGCTGCTCTCTGGCCATGAAAATACGGAAGAAAAAACCATATACACAATGACTCTCACTCAAAAGTCTTTTTGAACGCCTGAAATTCAGGAGAGTCATCCATAAGATCACCAGCGAGTTGACGTACGGACGCAATGTGCTGATCAGATAAATTGAATGTGGTGGGTATGGCATTAAAATAATCGCGTTTTTTATCGCCCCTGATTTGTTCGAAGGTTAATGTTGAAAAATAGACCTTAACCTTTGGCACAGCGGGCGCGCGTTGCTTATTGGTATATTGCCGCCATTGTTCAAAGCCGCGTTTTGCCAGGGTGATTGACTCGCTATTCAGAATCCCGATGGCTGCGTTAAATGAAGCAGACACCGTCTTGATAATCCCGGGTTCTGTGCCTGCCTTTGACCAGTCGTAATCAACATAGCTTTGCGCATTGGCGACAATCACCAGAACACGTTTGACCTTGCTTAACGCTTCAGGAGTAAAGGCGCCACGCATCTCTTTAACATTTCCATAATGGGCAACCGGACTCATCATTGAGCCGCGCACACCGAGATTATCGGTTACACCCCCATCGACCAGGCGGACCTTCGGCATATTTTGAGGGTCATAATAGCGCTCAATCGCTCTGGCAACCTGAAGACGGCGTTGATAAATGCTGTCATGTTCAAGTGAATCCTTAACCCAGCTATTCCATAACTCTGTTTTCCGGGTGCATTCTCCCTGGAAGTTGTTGAGTGTTATAGGGGCGAATACTCCCGGGACAGCGGAAGATGCCGTGACTGCATTGGCAACAGGATAATCAGAAATATCCGAGCAGAGAAAATCGAATTGCTGCTGTATAAACGAAAAGGTCATGCCCGTGTTGATATCGCTGGCGTTTATGATGATGTAGGGCAAATCCCCATTGGACATGCTTTTAAACGTCCTGTTTTCAAAGATATTGCTGTTTAACCACTGTGCAGCCAGGTCACCACGATTATATTTCTGACTGGGCAATCTCGCCAGTTTGGCCGGATTAAGCAGCATGCGAATCATTTCCCCCTGGA
>JADWMH010000038.1:12165-12346 GCA_015767355.1 Gammaproteobacteria bacterium | reverse complement strand
TGAATCATCAATAAAATTAGACAGGCTATTCCTGTTAAAACTATTTGTTTTTATAGGCGCGTTGCCAATAAGAACAACTCTTTTTTTCTCTTTAACAAAACGGTTTAATTTTAATTTTTTTACAAAAAACATCAACTAATCCTAAATTGCAGCCATTCACAACCTGTCTTACCGTCACTGC
>JADWMH010000038.1:7088-12155 GCA_015767355.1 Gammaproteobacteria bacterium | reverse complement strand
GGGCATATCCTCAGGAAGCAGAGACCTGGTGGGCAAATCTAACAGGAAGCTGAATATTAACTAAAAAATAAATATTTGCTCGTGGTCCATTCTGTCTCTGCGAAGATAACTCATGAATTACTGTTGAGCATGCTTCTCGCAAAGACAACGGCATCTTCCCGGACACTGCCTGACGGGTAATAGCCGGTACGGAAGCCAATTTCATTGAAACCCGCCATGTGATAGAGAGTACAGGCTCTGGTGTTGGATGCACGGACTTCAAGATAGACCGTGGATACATTTTTTTGGTCTGCAATTTGCATCAGATGATTCAGCAGTCGTCGTCCATACCCCCTGCCCTGCTTCTGCGGGTGGATGCAAAGATTCAGCAAATGCGCCTCGCCAGCTGCCATTGACATCACACCATAGCCAATGGTCTGCTGCTCCAAATCGCAGATCACCAACTCATATCCGGCTGAGAGACAGTCTCTGAAGTTTCCCTCCGACCAGGAGTGCACATAGGCCGCTGTTTCTATCTCCATCACAGTAGAGAGATCCTGCGCCGTCATAGCACGGATACATGACATCGAGGATTGCATCACCGCACTCACTGCAACTGCTTCATCAGCAATTGTAGATCCTGCCAGGATTTGGCTTTTTCACTGGGTTTACGCAGCAGGTAGGAGGGGTGATAGGTCACCAGCAGTGAAATTTTTGATTCACCATAATGATGCATCCTGCCGCGCAGCCGTCCAACCGCCTCATCTGACTGCAGCAGGCTTTTGGCGGCAACGCCTCCGGTGGCAAGAATCACTTCAGGCTGAATCAGGGAAATCTGCTGTTGCAGATAGCCATGGCATGCTTTCATCTCCTGCGCATCGGGATTGCGATTCCCGGGAGGCCTGCATTTGAGTATATTGGCGATATAGACAGACTCACGGGAAAGCCCGGCGGCCAGCAGCATCTGATTTAACAACAACCCTGCCCGACCGACAAATGGCAATCCCTGACGATCCTCCTCCTCTCCCGGAGCCTCACCAATCACCATCACCCGGGCATCTTGATCTCCTGTACCAAACACCGTATTTTGACGACTCTGAGACAGAGAGCACTTGCGGCAATTGCTGACAGCCAACTGCAGCGACTCCCAGTCTGCAGGAAGTTGCTGCATGGTCTCTCCGGGCATCGACTCCTGTGACTCCTGCAACGGTTCACGCCCGGGGACCACTTCATCATGCTGACCTGTTGGCAGATCGCGGCGCACCCAGTATTGGATGCCCATGGCATCCAGCATCTGTCTGCGCCGCTGATCAAGCGGCCCCTCTCCGTGATCAGACATCGCCCTGGGGATGAGCTCGCTCTTCTCTATCAAGCAGCCGGTTGATCGCATTCACATAGGCTTTTGCAGATGCGATGACGATATCTGTATCTGCACCCTGGCCGTTGATGATGCGCTCATCCTGCTTGAGACGGACTGTTACCTCACCCTGGGAATCAGTTCCCGTGGTAATGTTATTTACCGAATACAACTGCAAAACAGCATCGATTCCGGTCAATTTTTTGATCGCCTTGAAAGCCGCATCCACAGGGCCGCCTCCCTCGGCGGTGTCGCTCGCTTCTTCGCCGTCAATCACCACCACCACAGTAGCAACAGGCGTCTCGCCAGTCTCGCTGCATACCTTCAGCGACAACAGGCGAATACGCTCACTCACCGCCTCGCTGTCAGCTTCGGAGACGAGGACCTGAAGATCTTCATCGAAGATTTCATGTTTTTTGTCAGCAAGGTCTTTGAAACGTCGAAACGATTCATTCAAATCCTCTTCACTGTCGAAGCTGTGCCCCAACTCTTGCAGACGGCTTCGAAAAGCGTTGCGTCCGGAGTGTTTGCCAAGCACCATGCGATTCTTGCTCCAGCCCACATCCTCAGCGCGCATGATTTCATACGTCTCGCGATGCTTCAACACCCCATCCTGATGGATGCCGGATTCATGGGCAAATGCATTAGCGCCGACAATCGCCTTGTTCGGTTGCACAGGGAAACCAGTCACATTGGAAACCAGCTTGGAACAGCTGAGTATTTGGGTTGTATCCAGTCCGGTTTCACATTGAAACACGTCAGACCGCGTACGCACCGCCATCACGACCTCTTCCAGAGAAGCATTTCCCGCGCGCTCACCAAGACCATTAATGGTGCATTCCACCTGGCGTGCACCGTACGTCACCGCGGACAATGAGTTGGCCACTGCAAGACCGAGGTCATTGTGACAATGCACCGAAAAAATTGCTTTATCCGAATTGGGAACCCGTTCTATCAAGGTGCGAATCGTCTCACCAAACTGCCACGGCATAGCATAACCGACAGTATCCGGCACATTAATGGTTGTTGCTCCTTCATCGATCACCGCTTCGATTATTCGGCATAAAAAGTCAATTTCGGAGCGGCCAGCATCTTCCGCAGAAAATTCAACATCATCCGTGAATTGGCGGGCGCGTCTGACAGACCTGACAGCCTGTTCGACAACCTGGTCAGGCGACATACGCAATTTCCTCTCCATATGAATTGGAGAGGTTGCGATAAAGGTATGGATACGGGATGAATTGGCGCCTTTCAACGCCTCACCGGCGCGGTCGATATCCTTGTCCAGAGCGCGTGCAAGACCACACACGGTAGAATCTTTAACAACTTGTGCAACCGCCTCAACAGCCTCGAAATCACCCTGGCTGGCAATCGGGAAGCCGGCTTCGATGACATCGACCCGCATCTTCTCCAGCGCTCTGGCAATGCGCACCTTCTCGTCTCTGGTCATGGATGCGCCCGGGCTCTGTTCTCCGTCACGCAAAGTGGTATCAAATATCTTGAGTTGTTCTTTACTCATGGAATTTCTCCTGCATTGCCGGGATCAGCGGCAACTATTTTTCGTCATTCTTGGATTGTTGCGTAAGATTCAGGCCCTCGCCAGGGCAGCTTTATTTGAATGCCCAAAAGGGCAGTAGTCGCAGGAGGGAGAGCAGATAGCGTGCAGCAGAAAGCCCGCTCATCAAATGAGCGTCAGTTGAAAAACTGATAGCAATGCCGTGACCTTTCATAGCAGCTGGTTGAATCTAAGAGTTGATAAGTAATCTACAAGATTGAAATATAACCCATTGATTCTGTTTTGCCAACATCTGCGTAATAAAAAACCTGGTACTGATAAAACTGAAGAACCGCGAAGTCACGAATCACACGAAACCAGGCAGTGTTATACTTTTTTCTAATACACATATCTTTGGCTTACAGGGTGGCATTATGGATAACAGCAAGCCGATCACACTCGCGTGGACCGGGGCTTCCGGAGCACAGTATGGCTTACGCCTGCTGGAGGAGTTGCTCAAGGCTGGACGGCAGCAGTGGACGGCTCCTGTGGCAAGCGGCTCAAATCCTGCGCAGGCAATGGTGATCTGCCCCTGCACCACGGGTACATTAGCGAGTGTCGCACACGGCATCAGTGACAACCTGATCGACCGTGCAGCCGATGTCATGCTCAAAGAGCGTAAGCCATTGATCATGGTGATTCGCGAAACACCCTTTTCGACAATTCATCTTGAGAACATGCTCAAACTGTCACAGGCTGGCGCGACCATCCTGCCGGCTAATCCCGGATTCTATTTTAATCCCTCCTCTGTTGATGAGATTATTGATTTTATGGTTGCGAGGATACTGGATCATTTGAATGTAGCTCATGCGCTTGGTGAGCGCTGGGGGGATTGAGCGAGATTTCTGCCGGGCATGTGCTAACTGTATTGAGCAGTTGCTGCACCTCCCTCTCCTGCTCTCTTGCAAACTCCGATCCGACACTGTCAGGAATGCGCAGGATTCCCGCCAATGATCTTTCCCGCTGTTCGGTGAGATGTCCAAGCCAGACCGGGCAACCTCCCACCTCGAAATGGCTCAGCCACAGGCGCAGCACCAGATAGCGATTGTCAATTACTCTTGTCATGGTGAGGGCTGGCTCCCGGCCATCATAAAGCTTTGGCACTGCCGGCAACTCAGGCGCCCGCTGTTGCGGAATCAGGTTCTGCATCAGATCAAGCCCCCGAAAAGGCTTTGTGAGAGTCCACTCATTCTGCAGCAACAGTTGTTCAATCTCCCTGAGATCACCACTAAAACGCAAGCCGAGAGGGTCTCTCCCTGCAAACAGTGTTTCCCGCCACTGCGGCAGGGGTGCTCCCTGCTGCCACTCTTTCATGTCAACGGGAATCACATCATACTGCGGCTGATAGAGCGCCAACTGAGCCTGATGACGCTCTGCCAGATGCCAGCCACTCGCAGCCAGCAGCCAGAGAACCACTGCTGCCACCACTGCTTTCGTCTTCAATACAGGATGTGGATGATGACGCCATGCAAGCCCCAGGATTGTCACCCACAGGACACCAATAGACCAACCGGCTGCCACATCGGAAAACCAGTGAACCCCGAGATAGAGTCTTGAAAATCCGATCAGGGCAACCACCGCGACAGTACATGTGTAGACTAGCATGCGCCCGGAGGGTTGCAGTGGCGTACTCAACAACAGGGCGAGAAAGCCGTAAATCACTGCGCTCTTTAATGAATGTCCCGAAGGAAATGACCAGCCTCCAGCGGTCGCCTCCTCCGGCCGGGGAACACGCAAACCATGCTTGAGCAGGAACACCACCATGAATGCAAATGCAACGGCCGCCAGCCAGTGCCATGCAGTTGCCGGATGTTGCTGCAGAAGCAGCAGCATCACAACGAGACTCAAACCGATCAGCACCCAGGTATCGCCAAACATGGTGATAAAGACCATCAGGCTGTCAGCAGCAGGTGAGCGCAACGCCATCAGGCTTTCATGAACCGCATGATCGATGGGGCCAAAACCATGGAAACCAAACAGCAGCGATGCAATCAGTGTGATGAAGAAAACCATCAGCAGCAGCAGAGCCGCCATAAACGCCAGTCCCCGGGCTTCTTTATGGTCCGGATCAGCCAGTGCGGCCGCCAGACGCCGTGGCAGGGTATCTCCGCGGGAGAAATCCAGCAACCAGCGAACAAAACGCACCGCCACAGGCTGGAACAGGAAAAAAAGCAGC
>JADWMH010000038.1:0-7078 GCA_015767355.1 Gammaproteobacteria bacterium | reverse complement strand
AGCTTTGCCAGCCACAACAGCAGCCACAACCCGGCAATGACCACCACTCCCAATACCAACAGATGCAGGGCCACTTCCGAGGCAAGATCCAGAGAGACGCCAATGACAATACCCGGCAACAGATAAGCGATGGCCCATCCCAGCGCCGACAATATATTAGCAACCAGGAATCGCTGCAGCGGCATCTCCATCATACCGGCAACCAGTGGGATCACTGCTCTGACAGGACCAAAAAAACGACCCAGCGCAACGCTTTTACCACCCCAACGCTGAAAAAAGCGGGTTCCTTTATCGAGCATCTGCGGATGATTTGAAAATGGCCACATCGAGCAGAGGTGCTCTTTGTAGTGATGGCCAACCCAGAAACTGAGCCCGTCGCCCAGCACAGCACCTGCAACCGCCCACCAGAAAATGCCCTGGAACTCTACCGCACCGGCGCCAACCAGCGCGCCTGCCGCAAACATCATCACCACGCCGGGAACGATCATACCGATAACTGCCAGCGATTCACTGAACGCCACCAGAAAAACGACAATACCGGCCCAGTGCGGATGCGCATTGACCCAGGCGATCAGCGAGTCAAGCAGTTCCATCATGGAGTGTTACCAGGCGGTAATGAGGCTTTCACCACGGAGCACCGCGCATCCTGCCATCTCCGGTGTAATGAGGCGATTATCGACGCCCTTCGCTCCGGCGATCATGTTTAACCACAGATAAACACGGATGCACACAGATATTTTCTTATCTTTAATCTGTGTTTATCTGTGTGCATCTGTGGTGAAATAAAATTTTGAATGGTTATCACAGCGTATCACACCACTTCAGCAAAGGACTCTTCAGCGGCGGCCAGGGTTTGCTGCAGGTCCTCATCGCTATGTGCAGCCGAGACAAAACCCGCTTCAAACGCGGAGGGAGCCAGATAGACGCCCCGATCCAGCATCGCATGGAAGAATCTCCTGAACTGCTCCTGATTACATGCCATCGACTGTGCAAAGTCAGACACTTTGTCAGCATCGCTGAAAAAGAGTCCGAACATGCCGCCCACCTGGTTCGTAGCCACAGAAACACCTGCAGCTGCAGCTCTCATTTTCAATCCACTGACCAGCGCCTCAGTTTTTGCTGTCAAGCTGCTATAGAAATCGGTCTCAGAGATCAACTCCAATGTTTTCAGGCCGGCAGTCATGGCAATTGGATTGCCGGAGAGTGTTCCCGCCTGGTAGACAGGACCCAGCGGAGAGATTTTTTCCATGATTTCACGTTTTCCGCCAAAGGCGCCGACCGGCATGCCGCCGCCAATTACTTTGCCCAGAGTGGTCAGATCGGGTTTGACATCATACAGGGCCTGTGCCCCGCCAAGCGCCACGCGAAAACCCGTCATTACCTCATCGAATATCAACACCGCACCCGATTTGTCGCATTCACTGCGCAGGGTCTCGAGAAAACCGGGAAGAGGCGGGATGCAGTTCATATTGCCTGCAACAGGCTCAACGATGATACATGCGATTTGATCACCGATACTGGAGAACGTTTCACGCACCTGGGCGCTGTCATTGTAGTTCAGCGTAATGGTGTGTTCGGCCAGGGATGCAGGAACTCCCGGCGACGAGGGCTCGCCAAACGTGAGTGCGCCAGAGCCTGCCTTGACCAGCAGTGAGTCGGAGTGGCCGTGATAACAGCCCTCGAATTTGACGATTTTATCACGTCCGGTAAAGCCTCGCGCCAGGCGAATGGCGCTCATGGTTGCTTCTGTACCGGACGAGACCATGCGCACCATTTCGATGGACGGCATCAGTTCACAAACCTTGTCGGCCATTTGTGTTTCGAGTTCGGTAGGCGCGCCAAAAGAGAGCCCCTTGCGCACCACCGCTTCAACGGCCTCGATCACCTGAGGATGGGCGTGCCCGAGGATCATTGGCCCCCAGGAACCGACATAGTCGATATAGCGGTTGCCGTCCGCATCATAGAGCCAGGCTCCTGTAGCAGAATCGATGAAAACCGGGTCGCCGCCAACGCCCTTAAAAGCGCGTACCGGTGAATTGACCCCTCCGGGGATATGCAACTGCGCCTGTGCAAACAGATCACTGGACTGGCTCATTGTTTCTCCTCCGAGAATAGTTGTACAAAGCTGTGGCTGGCCTGTTCGACATCCGCTTGTGCAAAGAGTGCTGTAATCACAGCCAGCATATCTGCGCCGGCCTCGATCAAGATTTTGCCATTGTCCGTTGTTATGCCGCCAATCGCAACCACGGGAATTTCAAGCTCCTGTTTTGCGCGCTGCAATAAGGATTTGTCAGCCCGTACAGCAAGCGGCTTGGTCGGGGATGCAAAGAAACTGCCAAAGGCGATATAGTCCGCACCCTGCCGTTGCGCCTGCAGCGCCAAATCAAAGTCGTTGTAACAGGAGATACCGATAATGGCCTCGTCTCCAAGATCCCGACGTGCACTTTCCAGGGCTATATCATCACGCCCCAGATGCACCCCTGCGGCTGAAACCCTTGCGGCCAATTCAATATCATCATTGATAATCAAGGGGATATCTGCCGCACTGCAAATCCGGCTTAACTGTAGTGCCTGTTCAAGGCGTAGCGACTGGTCACTGCTTTTTTCCCGATACTGAATCACCGCCGCGCCACCGGCAATAGCTGCTTCAACCTGCTGAAGGAGATTTTCCGAGGGTATCGTAATGGCGTACAGCCCGGATAGATTCACTCGGCATCACCACCATTGCCGCAGCCAGCGATTCGCAGAGGAATCAGCTGACCCTTGCCCAGTTTACGGGCATTGTCCAGGGTATCGCAGGTGTATGCCTGTGCAAGACGCAGCGCAAGTTTTAACGGGATTTGCTGCGCTACAAAGGCTGCTATTGCTGACGCCAGGGTGCAGCCAGAGCCGTGAAATTCACCTTCGAGAATCGGCCATTCCCATTCGCTGACTTCACCACTGACATCATAGAGGCGATTAATGACGGCATCTGCCTGTTCATGGCCACCGGTAATCAGGACATTTCTCGCTCCCTTATCCAGCAGTGCAAAAGCGCAGCTGTCAACCTCACTCTTCTCACTAAGGCGCTGTGCTTCGGGGAGGTTCGGCGTGAATACCGTGGTCAATGGCAGCAACTCATTTCTATAAAACTGCAGCAGTGCGTCTGTTGCCAGTTCCGAGCCTCCGCCAGCTGCAAGTACGGGGTCTACGATGATTGGAATCTGCGGCATCATCCTGAGTCGTTGTGCAATCAACCTGGCATTCTCGGCATTTCCGATCAAACCGATCTTGACAGCGGCAACCGGCATATCATTCAACAGCACATCGAGCTGACGGCGTAATATACTGGCCTTTACCGGGATCATCTGAAACACATTGCAGGTATCCTGAACCGTCAGGGCCGAAATCACCGTCACCGCATGGCAGCCATTGGCCGCAATCGCTTCGATATCAGCCTGAATGCCTGCCCCGCCACTGGGATCGTGGCCACCTATTACCAGTATATTTTTCATTGTTTATTTAATCTTGATGATGAAGCATGGCCGTATCCAGAGCATTGACACAGAATTATCCCTCAAGCCACAGACACTTTTTTACCACAGATAATCTCAGATATTATTACATCTCTAGCGAGACCCTGTCTCAGACTAACGAGGTATAAAAGAAAAAATTTTCCTCTCGCCAAGACGCAAAGATCGCAAAGGTTTTTTTGGCGTTCTTTGCGACTTTGCGAGAGCCATTATTAAAATTTGACTCATTTGTAAAGATGTTGGCCACTCAAGGATTATAGATCTGTGTTCATCTGTAGATAATTATTAAATAACTCTTGAGATCGCAATCAATGACTCGGAGAAGGATATTTATAGCATAATATCATCATGCGACATCAACCAAGAAAACGCTTCGGCCAAAATTTTTTACATGATCCTGCCATAATACAACGTATTGTCAACGCCATTCAACCGCAAGCAGACCAGCACCTGGTCGAGATTGGCCCGGGACAGGGCGCCATAACCACACACTTGATCGATCGCTGCAGCAAACTGGATGTGATCGAGCTGGATCGGGATCTGATTTCAGGGCTGCATGCAGTCAGTCAAGCAGACCATTTCCACATTCACAACGCTGATGCGCTGCGCTTTGACTTCTGCAGCCTTGTGGAAAAGGATGAAAAACTGCGTCTGCTGGGAAACCTTCCCTATAACATCTCCACGCCACTGTTGTTTCATCTTCTCAAACAGGCCGAGTGCATCCGCGATCTCCACTTCATGCTGCAGAGAGAGGTGGTTGAGCGTATTGTCGCTGCGCCAGGTTCTAAGACCTACGGACGCCTCTCGGTGGCTATTCAGGCGCGCTGCAGCAGTGAAATGTTGTTCCTGATCGGTGCGGGCGCGTTCAAACCGGCGCCGAAGGTTGAGTCTGCCATTGTGCGCCTGACTCCTGATATCAATGCTATTCGTGCAATCCGTTACCCTCAGATGCTGGATCAAATATTACAGCAGGCGTTCAGCCAGCGACGCAAGATTGTTCTTAACTCCTTGAAAAAAAGTGTCGACGCCCCCATGTTGGAAGCTGTTGCAATTGACCCGACTGCGAGAGCAGAAGTGATCCCCGTCAGCAGTTATGTGCAGCTGGCCAACCTTGTGGGTGATCGCAAAAAAGATATGATGGAACAGCAATAATGAGTGACCAAACCACACCACCCGACATCGAGATCATCCCCAAAAACCCGTTGGCACGCGCCGGTGATGTTTTACCCAATATCATCCATCTGCTGCCGGTTGCTTCCCGTCCGTTTTTTCCTGGACAGGCGGTGCCGCTGCTGATGGATGCTACTGCATGGGCGCCGACGATCCAGGAGATCTCTGAGTCAGAGAATGATCTGGTTGGAATTATTCTGACACATGGAGACAAATCCGAACTGGCGAAGAGTGAGGATTTCTACAGCGTCGGCGCTGTCGGACGCATTCATCGCGCACAGACAGTGGATGGTCATTTACAAGTTTTGATCGAATGCCTGCAGCGCTTTCGCATTCTGGAAATCCTCACAGACAAAGCCCCTTTCACTGCGCGCGTCGAGTATATCAAGGAGTTCAGCGGCACTCCGGATGATGACATCAAGTCATACGCCATGGCCATCATCAACACCATCAAGGAGCTGCTGCCGCTCAATCCGCTCTATGCGGAAGAGCTGCGCATGTTTCTTGATCGCTTTGGCCCCGATGACCCCTCTCATCTGGCGGATTTTGCAGCAAGCCTGACCACTGCCAACAAGGAGGAGCTGCAGGAGGTGCTGGAGACGCCCAAAGTGCTGCCGCGCATGGAGAAGGTCATCAACCTGCTGCACAACGAGCTGGAAGTTGCAAAATCCCAACACAATATCCGTCAGCGCGTTGAAGAGCGTATGGATAAGCAGCAGCGCGAATTTTTCCTGCGTGAACAGTTGAAGGAGATTCAGCAGGAGCTCGGCATCGCCAAGGATGACCGCACCGCCGAACTCGATACCTTTCGTGAACGCATGCAGGAGCTGGATCTCAGCGAACAGGCTCAAAAACGTCTCGATGAGGAGATGAAAAAACTGGCCGTGCTCGAGACAGGCTCCCCGGAATATGCCCTCACGCGCAACTACATCGACTGGATCACTGTGCTTCCCTGGGGAGTGGAGTCACAGGACAACCTCGATCTGCAGAATGCGCGCAAGGTTCTGGATCGCGACCATTACGGACTCGACGACGTCAAGGAGCGCATCATCGAGTTCCTCGCCGTTGGCAAGATGAAGGGTGAGATCAGCGGCTCCATCATTCTGCTGGTCGGTCCGCCGGGAGTTGGAAAGACCTCGATCGGCCACTCCATAGCCGCCGCACTGGATCGCAATTTTTTCCGTCTCTCGGTCGGCGGCATCCGCGATGAAGCAGAGATCAAGGGGCATCGCCGCACCTATATCGGCGCCATGCCAGGGAAATTCATTCAGGCGATGAAAGAGGCCGAAACGCAGAATCCGGTGATCATACTGGATGAGATCGATAAAATCGGAAGCTCATATCAGGGCGACCCGGCCTCCGCACTGCTGGAAGTGCTGGATCCCGAACAGAATCAGGACTTTCTGGATCACTATCTTGATCTTCGTTTCGACCTCTCCAACACCCTTTTTATCTGTACCGCCAACCAGACCGATACCATACCGGCGCCTCTGCTGGATCGTATGGAGGTTATCCCCCTTTCAGCCTATATCGCAGAAGAGAAGCTGCAGATTGCACGCAAATACCTGCTCCCACGCCAGCTAAAGCGCGCCGGACTGAAGCGTAACCAGGTCAAACTTGGGGCAATTGCACTGCGCGCAATTATTGATCGCTATGCACGCGATGCCGGTGTACGCCGACTGGAGAAGATGATTGGTAAAATCGTGCGCAAGAGCGTGGTAAAAATCCTGCATGATGAAGCCACGCCGATCGAGATCAAGAAGGAGGACCTGGAGTCCTACCTGGGCCATCCTCTCTTCAGGGATGAGCGCAATCTCAATGGCGTCGGCGTCATCACCGGGCTGGCCTGGACCAGCATGGGGGGGGCAACACTGAGTATCGAGGCGGTTCACACTCACAGTTTCAATCGCGGCTTCAAGCTGACCGGTCAGCTTGGCGATGTCATGAAAGAGTCGGCGGAGATCGCCTATGGCTATATCCTCAGCAATGCCGAAGAATTCAACGCAGATCCCGGTTATTTCAAGGAGGCTTTCATCCACCTGCATGTCCCGGCCGGGGCAACTCCCAAAGACGGCCCCTCTGCCGGAGCCGCCATGGCCAGCGCTTTGCTATCCCTGGCGCTGAATCGCAAACCGGTGCGCAACATCGCCATGACTGGCGAACTCACCCTCACAGGAGAAGTCTTCCCCGTTGGCGGCGTCCGCGAAAAAGTGATCGCCGCCCGCCGCGCAGGTATTCGCGAGCTGATACTGCCGGCGGACAACCAGGGAGATTTTGAAGAGATCCCGCAACATATCACCAGGGGATTCAAGGTCCACTTCGCCAGCCAATACACGGATGTGGCGGCTGTTTTGTTTCCTCAGCGCAAAGCCAAAAGAAAATAAACCACGGAGCAC